>JASLMY010000150.1 GCA_030746295.1 Alphaproteobacteria bacterium
GAGGGAATGCGCTTCGGTACCCAGACGCGGCTGTCGGCGTGGCTGAAATAGGCGGAAAGCCACTTGGGGCCGGAGGTCCAATTCTCCGCCTTCTCCCATTCGGCCCGATTGGCCTCGTCCCGCGTGTTCATGTGTCCCCAATGCGTCCGCTGGCGAGCGAGTATACCTCATGCGCTTTTGTCGGTAAGGAAGGGACGCGTCTTCGACCGAGGCGAACTGTGGGCATCGGAGCAGGCGAGGATGGACCATTCCGAGCGACCAAGAGCGACGTGCGCGGCACAGACGACACTGGTCGTCGCGGGCGCCGCTGCCGCCGTGCTCGTCGCCGTCGCGGCGATGCTCTCGGTCTTTTTCGCCCAGCCCTTCTACAGCGATTTCCAGATCGTTTTGGAGGGCGGCTACCGGATCTCGCTGGGCCAGGTGCCCTACCGCGATTTCTACATGCCGGTGGGCCCGGTGACCTTCTACATGCAGGCCCTGGCGATTTGGCTGCTGGGGCCCGGCGCCTGGTCGATGGCCGCGCATTCCGCGACGCTTGCCGGCCTACTGGCGCTCGGCGCCTACGTCCTGGCGCGCCACCGCCACGGCGTCCTGCTGTCGGCCGTCGTCGCCGTCTTCATGGCGATCTCGCACAACGTCGTCTGGGCCCATCCCTGGTACAACCAGACGGCCTACTTTTTCTTCCTGCTGGGCGCCATGCTGCTGATCAGAGGCGTGGAAGCACCGCGTCACGGCAAGGCGATGCTGGCGGCATTGGCCCTTCTGTCGGCCTTGGCGGTGCTCTCGAAGCAGGACTTGGCTGTCGCCGTGCCGTTGTTGGCGCTCTATCTCTGGCTTGCCGGCAAGGCCCGCCTCGGCGCCATCCTGGGCGCCTATCTGGCGCCGTTCCTGCTCGTCCTGGCGCTGGTCGCCCTGGCTTACGAGGCCGTGGGCGACTTCTTCGCCTGGTTCAACTATGGCCAGATTCCGGGCAACCGCGCCTGGCTGTTGAAGTCGTCCTACCTCGAGACCCTGGTCTGGAACTGGCGCCTGTGGGCCCTCGGACTGTTGGGGATTTACACGGTCGCCAAGCGCCTTCGAGGTGGCGAGGCGCCGCCCCGAACGCTTCTCGCCATGGTGCTGGTGCTGGTGCCGTTCGTTACCATGCACACCTCGGGCCTCGGTGTGCAGGCGAAGATGCAGGCCGTGCCCCTGATCGCGCTGTTGCTGCTCTGGGAGATGGAAGAGGTGACCCGCGGCCGGCTGCCGGGTGCAGCGCTACGCGTCGTCATGGTCTTGGGTCTGTTGTTCGGCGCGCCGATCGCCTCGGTCGTGAAGTCCGTCCGGGTCAACCTGGCGCTGGCCCAAGGTGCCGAGCCGGCGACGCTCGCCCGCCTCGGCATCGGCGACGCGGTGCGGCTCGGCGTCGGCAACGAGAAGGGCGTCTTGATGCACCGACAGGCCCGGGATGACCTGGCGCGGATTAGGGAGACGATCGCGGCCGGCGACCGCAACTTCGTCAACCTGTCAGAGCTGTCATTCCTTTATCAGGACTTCGACCAGCCACCGCCCGAGGGCCTGCCGCTCTGGTTCGACCACGGCATCTCGTTCCAGGATGCCCACATCGGCCTCTTGACCGACGGCGTCGTCGCCCGGGGCCCAGAGGTGATCCTGCTGCAGGACGCGCACGATCACGGCGACCGCGAGCTGCACGGCAAGCTCAGCACCTACTATCGCGAACACGGCTATAGGATCGCCTTCGAGGTCCGAGCCCCGCGTCGGGCCGAGCGGCCGATCACCGTCTTCGTGCGCCGCTGAGCGAGACCGGGCTACCGAAACCGGGCCCGTGCGCTACCATGGGATCAGGCCTTGCGGCGACGCGGCCGCGGCCGGCCGATAGGCGGAAGACGAGGTCAGCCGAGATGGGAATTGGAAGAGGCACGATGAAGGCCGCCCGACTGCCGGGCGAGACGGCCGATTGCGGCTGGTACAACGTGCTGCCCGAGCCGCCACCGGCGCGGCGCGTCGACGGCCGGGTGAGCGCCGATTGGGCCATCGTCGGGGCCGGCATCTCGGGCCTCGCCGTCGCCAGGCAGCTGGCTACGCATCGGCCCGACGACAAAATCGTGCTGATCGACGCGACCCGGGTCGGCCTCGGTGCCTCCGGCAGGAATTCGGGCTTCATGCTGAACTACAGCGCCCACGGCTCCGGCAGCGGCGAGGATCACGAGTCCGAGCGGCGCTATGCCGGGCTGCTGCAAGCCGGCGTCGACGAGCTGCGCCGCCTGGTCACCGAGCACCAGATCCGCTGCGATTGGAGCGAATGGGGCCGGCTCTATGTTGCGGTTGGGGCCGACGGCGAGAAGCACATCGCCGAGCTCGCAAGAGCGCACGAGCGGGTCGGGGCCGAGCACCGCTGGCTCGACCAGGCCGAGCGCAGCCGTGTCACCGGCAGCGACTTCTATTCCTCCGCCCTTTGGGCCGGCGGCTCTACCCTGGTGCAGCCGGCGGCCCTGGTGCGCGGCCTGGCCCAGACCCTGCCGGCGAACGTCACGCTCTACGAAGAAAGCCCAGTCAGCAGCATCGAGCGGGCGGACGGCTTTCGCCTCGTCACCGACGGGGGCGAGGTTGCGGCCGAGAAGCTGATCCTGGCCGCCGGTGTCTATGCCAACCAACTCGGCGCCTTCCGCCACCGGCTTTTGGGCATCGCCACCTATGCCAGCATGACCCGGCCGCTCACGGCCGACGAGCAGGTGCTCTTCCAGGGCACCGCGGAGTTCGGCCTGCTGCCGGCCTCGCAGAACCGCTCCACCGTGCGGCTGACCCGCGACCATCGGATCGTGATGCGCAACTCCTTCAGCTATGCCGGCGGGCGCCGGATGCCGGCGGCCGAGCTGTCGGCGGCCCGCGCCAACCACGCAGAATCGATCCGCCAGCGCTGGCCGTCGCTGGCGGAGATCGAGCTGGAGCACACCTGGGGCGGCATCATCGCCTATACGCGCAATCAAGGCGCGCTCTTCGGCCGGATCGACGACGACGTCTGGGCCGTCACCGCGGGTGATGCCGGGCCGATGACGCGGGGCACGATCACGGGCAAGTTATTGGCCGACTACATCGTCGGCGCCGACAGCGACATGTTGGCGACCCAGCTCTCGCTCGGAAAGGCCGGCCTGTTGCCGCCCGAGCCGTTCCTGGGCCTGGGCGTCAACTTCCGACTTCGATCCATTCGCCGCCAGGGTCGGGCGGAGATCTGACGGCCGTCGGGTGGGGATGCAGCTCGCACTCTCGGTTCGGATCGCGGAGGCGCCCGGCCGCAAGGACATCGCCCAAGTCCCGATCGAGGACTTGGCCGAGATGGCGCGGACGGCCGGCTTCGAAGGCCTCTCGATGCGGGCCTCCGTGGTCTCGGTGGCCTCGGCGCCGGAGCGCGTCGCCGAGGTCCGTCAGCTCTTGGATCGGATGGGGCTCCACGTCTCGATGGTGACCGGCGACTTGCCCCTCGCCGTCAACGATGCTCGCGCGACCGCTGCCTTGCACGACATCACGCCCTATCTCGACCTGGCCGAGGCGCTGGGCAGCCGGCTCCTGCGCGTGATGATGCACGAGGACGGCGACATCACCCTGGCCCGCCAGGCCGCCGATGCGGCCGCCGCGCGCGGCTTGGCGCTCAGCCACCAGACCCATTGGGGCAGCCTCTTCGAGACCGTCGACGAGGCCCTCGACGTGCTCGGACAAATCGACCGGTCGAACTTCGGCGTCACCTTCGAGCCGGCCAACCTGCTGGCCTGCGGCAGCGCGTACGGGCCGGCGGCGATCCGCCGCCTGGCACCTCATATCTTCAACGCCTATTACCAGAACCTGCGCCTCGATCCCGGCGGCGAGGCAACCTTCAAATCGCGCCGTCGGGGCCCCGTGCCGGTGCGTTTCCTCGCGATCGACGATGCCGCCGGCATCGATCCGCGGCCGCTGGTCGAGACCCTGGGCGAAGTCGGCTACGACGGCTGGTTCACGGTCCACCAGCCGTTGCTGCCGGGACAGTCCGTCGAGCAGGCGATCGGAGAGGCCGCGATGCTGTTCCGACCGCTGCTCGCCGACTAGGCCACACCGCCGATTTGGCGGTCCTGGTCGGCCCAATAGCGGGCCTTGGTCTCGCGGCGCGAGATCTTGCCGACCGAGGTCTTGGGCAGGGCCTCGACGAAGTCGATCGACTTCGGCACCTTGAAGGCGGCGAGGCCGGCCTTGCAGAGCGCGGTCAATTCCGCCGCGTCCGCCGCCGCCCCCGGGCGAAGCGCCACGACCGCTTTGACCGCCTCGCCCCATTTGTCGTCGGGGACGGAGACGACGGCGCATTCCAGCACCGCCTCGCTCGTGTACAACACCTCCTCGACCTCGCGCGGATAGACGTTGTAACCGCCCGAGATGATCATGTCGTCCTTGCGGTCGACGACGTAGTAGTAGCCGTCCTCGTCCCGGCGCAGCAGGTCGCGGGTATGCAGCCAGCCGCCGGCGAAGCGCTCGGCCGTGAGCTCGGGCCGGTTCCAGTAGCCGACCGCCTGCCAGGGTGCCTGAATGCAGGCCTCGCCGACGGCACCTGGCGGGACCGGGTTGTCGTCCTCGTCGACCAGGCGCAGCTGCACATTGGTGGCGGCTTCGCGCCCGCACGAGATCAGCCGCCCCTCCGCACCTCGAAGGGCCGCTTCGTGCTCGGCCGGGGTGAGGTGCGTGTTGATGACATAGGCCTCGGTCTGGCCCCAGCCCGTGTGCAGCACGGGCCCGAACTTCTCGGTCGCGCGGCGGACCAGGCTGGCGGCTGCCGGTGCCGCGGCGTAGAGGAGGAAGCGGAGGCTGGAGAGATCGTGGTCGTCGACCTCCGGGTGGTCCAGGAGCATCGCCAGGATGGTCGGGATCAGCAGCATGTTGCTGACCCGGTGCTCCTGGATCGCGGCCATGGAGAGCTTCGGGTCGGGGCCCGGGATGAGCACCCCGGTGGCGCCGACGCACCAGGCCGAATCCATCACCCTGGCGCCGAAGTGGCTGATCGGCAGGCTCAAGAGGTTGACGTCGTCGGCGGTCATGCCGATCAGGTGGACCCAAGCCGACATCGCCGCTTGTGTGCTGGCATAGCTGTGCATCACGCCCTTGGGCTCGCCGGTCGTGCCCGAGGTGTAGAGGATCTGCGCCAAGTCACCCCCGTGCCCCTCGACGATTCCCGCCTCCGCCGAGGCCCCTGCCAGCAGCGCCTCGCGGCCCCGCTCGCCGGTCTCGACGACGATGTGCTCGACGGCGGGGCAAAGCCGCTGCAAGGCCTGGGCACGGTCATCCGTCTCGGGGCCACTGCTGAGGACCACGCGGGCGCCCGAATCCGCGACCATGTAGGCGTGGTCAGTCTCGGGCAGAATACCGAGGAGGGGGACGAAAACCGCCCCGGCGCGGGCCGCGCCGCAGACCTGCTCGATGAAGGTGATGTTGTTTTGATGCAGGACCGCGACCCGGTCACCCTTCTCGACCCCCATTGCCGCCAGCGCGTTGGCGGTGCGGCCGATGCGGGCGTCGAACTCGGCGTAGGTGCGCCGCTTCTCGCCCTCGATCAGAGCGGTCTTCTCAGGGCTCCAAGAGGCGGCACGGCCGGGGTAGTAGGAATAGGGATGCTGCATCTGGTCCTCCCGTTCCAAGGCAGCGCGCCGGAGGAGCCCTCAATCGGCACTATCGTCGGACCTGCCGACGTAGGCCTCCGGCAAGTGGCGAAGCTCCGGTCCGACATACTCGGCGCCGAGCGCGTCCGGGATGATCCGCAGGGGCACGCCGTCGGTAATCTCCTCTACGGTGTGGGCGATCAGGCTCGGCAGGTAGCCCATGACGGCGAGGCCGCTCATCTCCAACGGCCGAAAGCCGAGCTCGACCAGCAGGCAGGCCATGGCACCGGCGAGGTTGATGGGGACGTGGCGTCGCCGGGCTGCGAACTCGCTCTGCACGGCCTCCAGCATGGCGGCGGCGTCGCCCCAGAGGCCGAGCTTGTCGGCCGCCTTGCGCAAGGCGGTAACGCGCGGCTCTTCGGTCTTGTGCATCGGGTGGCCGAGGCCGGGAATTCGCTTGCCCTCGCCCTCGTGGGCATCGACGACTTTCGCCGCCGTGGCCTCGCGCGACAAGCTGCCGTCCCGCATGGTAGCGAGGGCGTCGAGCACCATCTCGGCACATTCTTGCGGCGAGCCGGTCACCGAGCCGAAGGCCAGCACGCCGCTGGCGATCGCCGCCACCGGGGCCTCGGGAGCGGCGGAAGCGACGTAACGGGCGGGCGGCACCGCCGCGCTGATGAACTGCTGGTCGACGCTGGCGCGCAAGGCGAGGTCGAGGCCGGCCGCCTGCTGCGCCGTCGGCAGCTCGCCCCTCAGCATGAGGTAGGCCATCTCGATGAAGCTCAGGTGCTCGATGATCTCGTCGATCGGATAGCCGTGGACGATGATGGTGCCGTCACCGGCGCGGCTGATCGCGGTTCGCCAGTAATCGCTCCAGTCGCCGCTGGCGTAGTAGCCGCCGATCGACCGCGGGCCGCCGCCTTGTCTGGGTGCCTTCGCCACCTCGTGCTCTCCTGGGGCGCGGTTTGTTGTGCCGTTCCGCGCTTGCGGCTAAGTATCGATCATGACCGATCGGCTCACAATCGCTTTGGCCCAGCTCGACCCCACGGTCGGTGACGTCCAGGGCAACGCCCGCAAGGTCCGCCGTGCCCGTGCCGAGGTCGCGGGCGAGGCCGACATAGTGGTCTATACGGAGCTCATGCTCTCGGGCTATCCGCCCGAAGACCTGGTGTTGAAGCCGGCCTTCCAGGACGAGGTCGCCGAGACGGTGAAGCGTCTGGCGGCCGAGACGGCAGACGGCGGGCCGGCGCTGCTGTTGCCGACACCCTGGGTCGAGGACGGCAAGCTTTACAACGCGGTGCTGCTCTTGGACGAGGGCCGGATCAAGTCGCGGCGCTACAAGTGCGACCTGCCCAACTACGACGTCTTTGACGAGAAGCGGGTCTTCGAGCCGGGGCCGATGCCGGGGCCGATCAACTTCCGCGACGTGCGCCTGGGCGTGCCGATCTGCGAGGACATCTGGGGCGCGGAAGTCCTGGAGTGCCTGACCGAGACCGGGGCCGAGATCGTCCTGGTGCCGAACGGCTCGCCCTTCGATGTCTCGAAGCCGGACCTGCGTCTCAACATCGCCGTCGCGCGGGTGAAGGAGTCGGGCCTGGGGCTGGCCTACGTCAACCAGGTCGGCGGCCAGGACGAACTGGTCTTCGACGGCGGCTCTTTCGTCCTCAACGCCGACTGCACGTTGGCCCTGCAGGCGCCGATGTTCGAGGAGGCCGTGGTGCTGAGCCACTGGCACCGCGACGGCGAGGGCTATTGGGTGGCCCGGCCGGGCCTGCAGACCCGACCCGAGGAGGGGCTGGCCGCGATCTACCGGGCGATGGTCCTGGGCCTGCGCGATTACGTCGACAAGAACCGCTTCCCGGGCGTGTTGCTGGGGCTGTCGGGCGGCATCGACTCTGCGCTGAGCGCCGCCGTCGCCGTCGATGCGCTCGGCCCCGATCGGGTCCATTGCGTGATGCTGCCCTCGGTCTTCACCAGCCGGGAAAGCCTTGACGACGCGGCCGAATGTACCCGCTTGCTCGGCACCCAGCTGGACGAGGTTTCGATCGCCCCGGCGGTCGCCGCCTTCGAGGCCGAGCTGGCGCCCCTGTTCGAGGGCCGGCCACGCGACGTCGCGGAAGAGAACATCCAGCCCCGCGCCCGGGCCATCGTGCTGATGGCGCTTTCCAACAAGCTTGGCCATATGCTGCTGACCACCGGCAACAAGTCGGAGATGTCGGTCGGCTACGCCACCATCTACGGCGACATGGCCGGCGGCTATTCGGTGCTGAAGGACGTCTACAAGACCACCGTCTTCGCGCTCGCCCGCTGGCGCAACCAGCGGTGCCCGGCGGGCGCGCTCGGGCCCGAGGGCCGGGTGGTGCCCGAGAACGTCCTGGTGAAGGCGCCCAGCGCCGAGTTGGCGCCCGATCAGAAGGACGAGGACTCGTTGCCGCCCTACGAGATCCTGGACGACATCCTGGAGTGCCTCGTCGAGCGCGAGATGGGCGTCGAGGAGATCACCGCCCGCGGCCACGCGGCCGAGGTCGTGCGTCGCATCGAGCACCTTCTCTACGTCGCCGAATACAAGCGCCGCCAGGCCCCGCCCGGCGTCAAGATCACCGAAAAGGCCTTCGGCCGCGACCGCCGCTATCCCATCACCAACGGCTTCCGCGACGCGCGCTGAGGTGGCCTCGACGCAAGGGGGGATTCCCGCCCCGCCCCGCCATTACTCCCGTGAAGGCGGAAGAGTGGAGCCGCGCGTCGACGGTCCGATTGCGGAATTCTGGCCGGTCGAAACCCTTTCCCCAGCGATCGGCACGTCGAGGACGATGTCGGTATAGGGCACGTGGGGGATCAGCTTGCCGCGCTCGCCCTTCTTCAGGCGCACCAGGCCATATCGTTCCATGGTCTTGAGGGTGCGGGACAGGTTGGACTTGGCCCGGCCTGAAAGTGCGGCAAGCTCGCTCAGCGATTGCGGCTCCGATTCGACGATCAGCTCCAGGAGTGCCCTGTTCCTCTCCGACAGCACTTTCGCGAAGCTTTCCACCGAGGTGAACCAGACCTTGGGCTCGGCCCGCCTTCGTCTCCGTTCGCCGCGCGCAATGGCCAGCGTTCGGGCCTTCATCTCGTCGTAGCTGGCGATGCCGACTTTCAGTGCCGTCATTCCTGAAAGTTATCATTAATTGATAACAAAACAAGACCCGCAGGTCCGAGGTTCGGGCCTGGCTGCGCCGGCGCTCACGCCGTCTCGGCCTCGTCGAGGCCGAGCTCGTGGATCATTTCTTCGCGCATGACGAACTTTTGCACCTTGCCGGTGACCGTCATCGGGAAGGCGGGGACAAACTTGACGTAGCGCGGGATCTTGAAGTGGGCGATCTGGCCGCGGCAGAACTCCTTGATCTCGTCCTCGGTCGCGCTCTCGCCCTCGCGGAGCTGGATCCAGGCGCAGAGCTCCTCGCCGAAACGCTCGTCGGGGACGCCGATCACCTGCACGTCCTGGACCTTGGGATGGCGGTAGAGGTATTCCTCGATCTCGCGCGGATAGACGTTCTCGCCGCCGCGGATCACCATGTCCTTCAAGCGGCCGACGACGTTGCCGTAGCCCGCTTCGTCGATGGTGCCGAGGTCGCCGGTGTGCATCCAGCGGGCGGCGTCGATCGCTTCGCGGGTCCGCTCCTCGTCGCCCCAGTAGCCGAGCATGACCGAGTAGCCGCGGGTCAATATCTCGCCGGTCTCGCCGGGGGCGACGATGCGGCCCTCCTCGTCGACGACTTTGGCCTCGATATGGGGCAGCGCCCGGCCGACGGTGGAGACCCGGCGCTCGATCGTATCGTCGGCGGCGCTCTGGAAGCTGACCGGGCTCGTCTCGGTCATGCCGTAGGCGATCGTCACCTCCGACATGTTCATCTCGTCGACGACCCGCTTCATCACCTCGATCGGGCAGGGGGAGCCCGCCATGATGCCGGTGCGCAGGCTGGAGAGGTCGAAGCGGGCGAATTCGGGGTGGTCCAGCTCGGCGATGAACATGGTCGGCACGCCGTGCAATGCCGTGCAGCGCTCGGCCTCGATCGTCTGCAGCACCTCGAGCGGATCGAAACCCTCGCCCGGAAAGACCATCGCCGCCCCATGGGTGAGGCAGGCGAGGTTGCCCAGCACCATGCCGAAGCAGTGATAGAGCGGTACCGGGATACAGAGCCGGTCGGCCTCGGTGAAGTGCATCGCTTCGCCGATGAAATACCCGTTGTTGAGGATGTTGTGATGGGTCAGCGTGGCACCCTTGGGAAAGCCGGTGGTGCCGCTGGTGAACTGGATGTTGATGGCATCGTCGAACTGCAACGTGTCGGCCAATTCGGCCAGGCGCTGGTGCTCGGCGTTGCCGGCGAGGCCCGCGATGTCGTCGAAATTCAACATGCCGGGCGTCGCCTCGTCGCCCAGGCGGATCACGGTGCGGAGGCTCGGCAGCTTCTCGGCCCGCAGCTCGCCCGGCTTTGCCTCGTCGATCTCGGGCGCCAGCTCGCGGATCATGCCGAGGTAGTCGCTGGTCTTGAAGCGGGGCGATGTGATCAGTGCTTTGCAGTCGACTTTGTTAAGGGCGTATTCGAGCTCGGCCAGGCGATAGGCCGGGTTGATGTTGACCAGGACCAGGCCAGCCTTGGCAGTGGCGAACTGGGTCACCACCCATTCGGCGTTGTTCTGCGACCAGATGCCGATGCGATCGCCCGGCGCGAGCCCGAGGGAGAGCAGGCCGGCGGCCAGCGCGTCGACCCGGCGCTTCAGCTCGGCATAGTTCCAGCGGACGTCCTGCTGGCGGACGATGAGAGCGTCGCGCTCGCCCCAGCGCCCGGCGGCGTGGTCGAAATGGCTGCCGATGGTCTCGCCGATCAAGGCCACCTCGCTCGCCCCGTGGACATAGCTCTGCTCAAGCTTCTCCATCTCCGCCTCCCGCAGCTCGAACTCCATCGATCGCGCCCCCGCGCGAGCGGCGAATTCTAGCCGCTCGACGGCTCGATCGAAAGCAAGCGGCAACGAGAACCGAGGTCGGCAGTGGGCGCTTGTCACCTCATATCAGCAGTTTGCGTTGCGTGGCCCTGACGGATTTAATGTGCCTCTCGGCGCCGTCAGGGGCGACTGGTGCCGGGCGACTACACGGGGGGATGTGCGATGGACCTCAGGACCCTGATGCGGCGTTCGGCGGAGTTCTATTCCGAGCTCGAAGCCGTAGTGCACGAGGATCGCCGGCTGACCTTCGCCGAAGCCTGGGAGCGCGGCCTCAGGATGGCCAATGCGCTGATCGACCTCGGCCTTCGGCCGGGCGACAGGGTCGGCGTGCTGGAGGACAACTCGATCGAGGCGGCCGACATCTTCTCCGGCGCGATCGCTGCCAACGTCGTCCGGGTCCCGCTCTATCCCCGGAACGGGCGCGAGGCGCACCTGCACATGCTCGGCCACACCAACTGCCGGTTCCTGTTCGTCGCCGAGAACTACGCGCACGAGGTCGAAGGCATGGTCGGCGAGCTGCCCGACCTGGAGCGCATCATCGTCCGCGACGGCGGCTACGAGGACTGGCTCGCCGGCTTCCCCGCCACCGATCCCGACGTCGCCGTCGACGAGAGCGACTACTTCATCATTCGCCACACCGGCGGCACCACGGGGCAGTCGAAGGCGGTGGCCATCTCGCACCGCTCGTGGCTCGCCACCGGGCGCGACTGGTTCTACGGCGCGGCACCGGTGGAGCCGGGCGACAAGTGCCTGCATCTGGGGCCGATCTCGCACGCCTCAGGCTACCTCTACGTGCCGATCTGGCTCGGCGGCGGTTGCAGCGTCATGCTCGACCATTTCGACGTGCGACACACCATCGAGGTCATGGAGCGCGAAGGCATCGCCTACATGTTCATGGTCCCGACCATGCTGAACGCGATCAACCACGACGAGACGGTGCGCGACCGCGACTTCTCGAAGCTGAAAAGCCTGCAGATCGCCGCCTCGCCGATTGCCGACGACACCGCACTGACGGCGTACGAGATCTTTGGCGACGCGCTCTGTCAGCTCTACGGTCAGACCGAGTGTCTGCCGGTCGCCTGGATGGGTGCCAGGCAGTGGTTCGCCGAGGTCGCGGGCTCGACGCCGCTCCGGGCCTGCGGCATGGCGCTGCCGTTTGCCGAGCTGGCGATCTGGAACGAGGAAAACGAGCCCCTGGCCCGTGGCGAGGTCGGCGAGATCGTCGCCAAGTGCGACGGTCAGATGGAGGGGTTCTGGAACAACCCGGAAGCCACCGCCCAGCGCCTCGTCGATGGCTGGGTGAAGACCGGCGATGTCGGCTATCTGGACCGGAACGGCTATCTCTACATGGTCGACCGGGCCGACGACATGATCATCTCCGGCGGCTACAACATCTGGCCGATGGAGCTGGAAAACGTGATCAGCGATCATCCGGAAATCGTCGAGGTCGCGGTCTTCGGCATTCCGCACGAGAAGTGGGGCGAGACGCCGCAGGCGGTCTGCGTCGTCAAGGAGGGCGCGGCGGTGACGGAGGCGGAGATCATCGGGCTTTGCGCCGACCGCTTGGGCTCCTACAAGAAGCCGGCCGGCGTTCTCTTCCAGACCGAGCCGCTGCCCAAGAGCCCGGTCGGGAAAGTCAAGCGCAAGGACTTGCGCGAGCCCTATTGGGCCGGTCGCGAGCGCCGCGTTTCGGGCGGTTGAACAGCGCCGGAGCGCACGATCACGAGGCGGCGCGGCAATCGCGCGCG
>JASLMY010000151.1 GCA_030746295.1 Alphaproteobacteria bacterium
CCGGCCACCGCGTCGGAGGTGGGCGGCCAGATCCACGTCCCAACCCTCGCGGCGCAAAGCCTCCAGGTCGGCAATCGTCGCCTTCGAGCCCGGCAGGATGACGAGATCGGCATCGCCCGGCAGGGCCCGGCCCGACGGCACCATCTCGATCTCAACGTCGGGCTCGAGGGCCAGGGGGTCGAGGTCATCGAAGTTGGCGATGCGTGGCAGCCTCGGCACCGCGATCTTGATCTTGCCTCGGCCGCCTCCCGAGGTCGCCGGTTTGTCGAGGACCACGGCGTCCTCGGCCGGCAGTTTCCAGGCCTCGGCGAACCAGGGCACGAGGCCGAGGCCGCGGAGTCCCGTGCGCTCGGCGATCTCGGTCATGCCGGCGTCGAAGAGGCTGGCATCGCCGCGGAATTTGTTGACGAGGAAGCCGGCGAGCATGGCCCGATCCTCGGGCGCCAGGACCGCATGGGTGCCGACGATTTGGGCGATGACGCCGCCGCGGTCGATGTCGCCGATCAGCACCACCGGCACCTCGGCGGCGCGGGCGAAGCCCATGTTGGCGATGTCGCCCGAGCGGAGGTTGATCTCGGCCGGGCTGCCCGCACCTTCGATGAGGATCAGGTCGGCCTCGGTCTTGAGCCGCTCGAAGCTCTTGAGCACTCGTGGCATCAACGTCGTCTTCAAGCGCTGATAGTCGCGGGCACCGGCGCGGCGGAGCACTTGGCCTTGCACCACCACCTGCGACCCGGTCTCGGCCTCGGGCTTCAAGAGCACCGGGTTCATGTCGACCGAAGGGGGCACGCCGGCGGCGCGCGCCTGCAGCACCTGCGCCCGGCCGATCTCGCCGCCGTCGACCGCGACACCGGCGTTGTTGGACATGTTCTGCGGCTTGAACGGGCGCACCGCCAGGCCGCGACGGGCGAAGGCGCGGGCGAGGCCGGCGACGAGCAGCGACTTGCCGACGTCGGAGCCGGTGCCCTGGAACATGATCGCCCGTGCCGTCATTTGCTTGCGTCCGTCGCCCTAGAGCAGGTTTCGTTCAGATGGAGCCAGCGACCGCCGCGTCATTGCGAGCGAGCGGTAGCGAGCGCGGCAATCCAGAAAACCGAGATGCCGTGTCCAGTCGACGCCACGTGTCTGGTCATCCTGGATCGCCGCGGCGCTACGCGCCTCGCGATGACGATGCTCAAGCGTCAGGATTGGTGTCTCCATTTCGGTCATCCAGCGATTCCGTCAGGTCGGGTCATGCCCTAGAACTCGATCCCGGCCTGCGCCTTGACGCCGGAGCGGAAGGGGTGCTTGACCATCGTCATCTCGGTCACCAGGTCGGCGGCCTCGATCAACTCGTCCTTGGCGTTACGGCCGGTGACGACGATGTGGAGGTCTTTGGGCCGGTCGTTCAGCGTCGCCACCACCTCGGCGATGTCGAGGTAGTCGTAGCGCAGGACGATGTTGAGCTCATCGAGGAGCAGTAGGCGATGCGCCGGCTCTGGACCGCGCGATGCCTCGATCATCGCCTTCGCCGCCTCCCAGGCCGACCCGGCGGCGGCAATGTCGCGCTGGCGGTCCTGGGTCTCCCAGGTGAAGCCCTCGCCCATGGTGCGGATGGTGACGAGATCGGGGAAGCGCTCCAGCACGGCACGCTCGCCGGTTTCCCACTTGCCCTTGACGAACTGCACGATGCCGACCGGCATGCCGTGGCCCAAGGCCCGCATCACCAGGCCGAAGGCGGCCGTCGACTTGCCCTTGCCCTTGCCGGTGTGGACGATCAAGAGGCCCTTCTCGATCGTCTTGGTGGCCAGGATCTTGTCCCGCGCCGCCTTCTTCTTGCGCATCTTCTCGGCGTGGCGCTGGTCCAGCTCTTGGTTCTCGCTCATTCTCCCCTCCCCTCTGCCAGGGCCTCCAGCTCGGCCCGGACGGCGTTGCGCCGGGGCCGCCAGAGGCCGCGGTCCTGTGCCTCGATCAGACGCTCGGCGATCTCGCGCGCCGCATCCGGGTTGTTGTCTTCCAGAAAAGCGCGGGTCTCGTCGTCGCCGAGATAGGCATCGTAGACCAGATCGAAATGGTGGTCGCCGACGGCGCGGGCGGTGGCGGCGAAGGCGAAGAGGTAGTCCACCGTCGCCGCCATCTCGAAGGCGCCCTTGTAGCCGTGCCGCTTGACGCCCGCTATCCACTTCGGATTCACCACCCGGGCCCGGACGACGCGGGCGATCTCGTCCTCCAGGGTGCGGATCTTGGGACTTTCGGGCCGGGAATGGTCGTTGTGGTAGACCGTCGGCTGGGCGCCGGAGATGACCCGGACGGCGGCGGTGATGCCGCCCTCGAACTGGTAGTAGTCATCGGAGTCCAGTAGGTCGTGCTCGCGGTTGTCTTGGTTCTGCAGCACCAGCGAGACCTCACCCAAGCGGCGCTCGAAGAGGCGGTGCTCGGGCGCGCCCTCGAGGCCGGCGCCATAGGCATAACCGCCCCAGGCGACGTAGGCGCGGGCGAGGTCGTCTTCGCTCTCCCAGCCACGCTCGTCGATCAGGGCCTGCAAGCCGGCACCGTAGGCGCCTGGCTTGGAGCCGAAGACGCGGATGCGGGCCCGCCGCCCGGCCGCCTCGGCGTCGCCGCCGTTCTCCATCAGTCGCGTTCGGTCGCGGGCGACGCGGGCGGCGAGCGGGTTCAGTGCCTCGGGCTCGTCCAGTGCCGCCACCGCCGCGACCGCGGAATCGAAGAGCGCGATCTGGCTGGGGAAGGCGTCGCGGAAGAAGCCTGAGATCCGAAGCGTGACGTCGACCCGCGGCCGGTCGAGGAGCTCGAGCGGAAGGACCTCGAAACCGGCGACCCGGCCCGAGCCCTGGTCCCAGCGCGGGCGCACGCCCAGAAGCGCCAGCGCTTGGGCGATGTCGTCGCCGCCGGTGCGCATGTTGGCGGTGCCCCAGGCGGAGAGGGCGATGGCACGCGGCCACTCGCCCTGGTCTTGGCGGTAGCGCTCGATCAGCAACCCGGCCGACTTCCAGCCGAGCTGCCAGGCCACCGGCGTCGGCACGGCGCGGGTATCGATGGAATAGAAGTTGCGCCCTGTCGGCAGCACCTCGGGCCGGCCCCGGGTCGGCGCCCCGCTCGGCCCCGGGGCGACGAAACGGCCGTCGAGGCCGGCCAGCAGGCCCGCCATCTCGGCGCCGCCGCAAGCGGTGACGGCGGGGCGGATCCGGGTCTCGATCTCGGCCAGCACGGCCTTGGTCCGCTCCCAGGCCTCGGCCGCCGCCCGCGTGCCCGCGACCAGGTCGGAGGCCAATCCCTCCAGCCGCTCGACGGTGTCGCCCTGGCTGCGCCAAACCCCCTCGCCTTGTTCGCCCAAGGCCTCGGGCCGGGCGCCTGTCCAGGCCGCCGCCATCTCGCAATCCAGCGGATCGAAGCCGTCGAGGCCGAAATCGGCGGCGAGAGCCCGCAAAAGCGAGGCGTCGCCCGCCGCCCCGCCGGCGCGAGGTACCCGGACGAGAGCCACCAGCAGGTCGGTCAGGAGGCCGCCCCCGGGCGAGGCGCCGAAGACGTGCAGGCCGTCGCGAATCTGCATCTCCTTCAGCTCGCAGAGATAGGCGTCGAGCTTCTGCAGTCGGGCCGCCTGGTCGTCATCGTCGGCGACGCCGAGGTCGTGGTCGAGGCCGATCTGCTGCATCAGTTCCAGGATCTCGGCCGCCAGCGGCTTCAGCCGCCGGGGGTCGAGGCCCGCCGCTTCGTAGTATTCATCGACCAGGACCTCCAAGGCCTTCAAGGGGCCGTAGCTCTCGGCCCGGGTCAGCGGCGGCGTCAGGTGGTCGACGATGACGGCCTGCGCCCGGCGCTTGGCCTGCGCCCCTTCGCCCGGATCGTTGACGATGAAGGGGTAGAGGTGCGGCATCGGCCCGAAGGCGGCCTCGGGCCAGCATTCGGCCGACAGCGCCAGGGCCTTGCCCGGCAGCCATTCGAGGTTGCCATGCTTGCCGAAATGGACGATGGCGTGGGCATCGAAAGCCCGCCGGGCCCAGGCGTAGAAGGCGAGGTAGCCGTGCGGCGGCACCAGGTCGGGGTCGTGGTAGCTCGATTTCGGGTCGATGTTGTAGCCGCGGGCCGGCTGGATGGCGACGACCGCCTTGCCGAAACGTCGGGCGGGCAGCGCGAAGCTACCGCAGTCGAGGGAGCCGGGACGAAAGAACGGATCGGCCTCGGGCGGTCCCCAGCGCTCGCGGACCGCTTGCTGCAGGCGCTCCGGCAAGGCCGCGAAGAAGATCTCGTAGTCGGCGAGGGGAAGACTCTCCGTGGCCTCGGCGTGGCGACGCCGGTCGTTGCTCGGTCCTTCCAGTAGTCGGCGGACGAGGCCGTTGCCGTCCGCCGGCAGGCCGTCGATCTGGTAGCCGGCCGCGGCCATGGCGCGGAGTGCGGCCAGCGCGCCGGCCGGCGTGTCGAGGCCGACGCCGTTGCCGAGGCGGCCGTCGCGGTTGGGGTAGTTGGCGAGCACCAGGGCGACCCGCCGCTCGGCCACGGGCGTCCGCCGGAGCCGGGCCCAGGCGGCGGCGAGTTCGGCGACGAAGTCGATGCGGTCGGGCACGCTCTCGTAGCGCACCAGGCTCGCCTCGGTCAGGGCGTCGAAGCGAGCCTCTGCCTTGAACGAGACGGCCCGCGTCAACAGGCGGCCGTCGACCTCGGGCAGGGCCACGTTCATGGCGATGTCGCGGGCCGACAGGCCGGCCGTGCCGTCCCGCCAGGCGGCCTCGGTGCCGCCGGCGAAGATCACTTGCATGACGGGACAGTCGGCATCGTCGAAGGGCGTCTCGGCGGCGTCGCTGCCGGGCTTGGAGATAGCGAAGGCGGTCGCGTTCAGGACCACGTCGGGCGGTGCCTCGTCGAGCGTCAGCCGCACCAGCTCGGCCGAAAGCGAATCTTTCAGGCTGGTGACGTAGAGCGGCAGCGGATTGACGCCCCGGGTCCGAAGCGCCGCGATCAGGTCGTCGACGGGGGCCAGGTTACCGGCCTGCACGAGGGCCCGGTAGAAGACGATCGCCACCACCGGTGCCGCCTCCCGCCAGACCGCCCGTAGCACATCGATGCCGGGCCGCTCGGTGCCGGGCCAGTAGAGGCCGGCGGCCATCAGCGGCTCCGGCTCGCGCCAGGGCAGGGGCCGGCCGATCAGCTCTGCTGCGTAGGCGAGCAAGTTGGTGGCGTTCTCGAGGCCGCCCTGGACGCAGTACTGCCAGAGGCGGTGGCGTTCCTCGCGGCCCAGAGTCGAGAGGCCGTCGAGTTCCGGGTCCGGCTGGTCGTCGCCCGGCAAGAGCGCCAGGCGAATGCCGCGTTCGCGGGCCACGGCGACGGCCTGCTCGACGCCATAGGGCCAATAGGCGACGCCGCCCAAGAGGCGGACAATCACCAGCTTTGCGCGTCCCAACACCGCCTCGACATAGGTGTCGACCGAGAGGTTGTGCGTCAGCTGCATCAGGTTGGCGAGGCGAAGCGTGGGGAAGTCGTCGCCGCAGCGGCCCCGCGCTTGGGCCAGGCATGAAAGCTCGCTGTCGGCGGCCGAGAGGACGACGATCTCGCCCGGGCTCTGGCCGAGGTCGACCGCCTCGCCGCCGTCGGCGATGCCGCCCGGTTGTGCCGCCAGAAGGTGCATCGCCGGCCTAGGTCTCCAACATCCGTTGGATTGCGGCCTGGTCGAGGCCGGTCTCGCCGATCACCACCAGGCGGCCGGTGCGAGCCTCGTCCTCGGCCCAGGGGCGGTCGAAGTAGTGCTGGATGCGGGCGCCGACGCCTTGGACGACGAGGCGCATCGGCTTCCCCGCC
This sequence comes from Alphaproteobacteria bacterium, assembly GCA_030746295.1. The sequence continues at coordinate 5,788 of JASLMY010000151.1, forward strand.
ACGCCCACGAAGCCCTTGACGCGAAGGATGTCGTGTTGGGCGATGGCTTGCCCGAGCGGTGCCAGCAACGACTCGGGTGCGGCCAGCTCGGCGAGCTCGACGACGAAGCTCTCGAAGTCGTCGTGGTCGTGCTCCTCGGCGCCGTCGTGGTGCGAGGGCCGGTTGTCGAGGTCGCTCTCGGCCGCCGCCTCCAGGCCCAGCAGCACCGCCGGATCGACGGCGCCGTGACGGGCCTGGATCAGCTTAACCTCCGGCCGGAGGGTGTCCCGAACGGTCTCGCCGACACGGGCTTGCGCGCCCTCGTCCAAGAGATCGGCCTTGTTCAGGACCACGAGGTCGGCGGCGGCCAGCTGGTCGTCGTAGAGCTCGGCCAACGGGCTGTCGTGGTCGAGGTTGTCATCGGCGGCGCGCTGGCGCGCCACCGCGTCCGGATCGTCGGCGAAGCGGCCCTCGGCGATCGCCGGCCCGTCCAGCACCGCGACGACGCCGTCGACCGTGACCCGGGTCCGGACCTCGGGCCAGTTGAAGGCCTGGATCAGGGGCTTCGGCAGGGCCAGGCCCGAGGTCTCGATGACGATGTGCTCGGGCGGCTCGGGCCGGGCCAGCAGGGCCTCGATGGTGGGCAGGAAGTCGTCCGCCACCGTGCAGCAGATGCAGCCGTTGGCAAGCTCGACGATGCTGTCCTCGTCGCAGCCCGGCAGGTCGCAGCCCTTGAGGATCTCGCCGTCGATGCCGAGCTCGCCGAACTCGTTGATGACGAGGGCGATGCGCCGGCCGTCCGCGCCCTCGATCAGGTGGCGGATCATGCTGGTCTTGCCGGCGCCCAAAAATCCGGTGATGACGGTGGCGGGGATCTTGCTACTCATGACGGGCACCTCTGCTCCACTGCATCGTTCTTCAGGATTTGGGGCAGGCCGGCGGTGACCAGCACCACCCGCCCGGCCACCGCCGCCACCGCCTGGTTGAGGCGGCCGGCGGCGTCGCGAAAGCGCCTGGCCAGCGCGTTCTCCGGCACGATGCCGAGGCCGACCTCGTTGGCGATCAGGACCACCGGCCCGACCAGTCGCGGCAGGCGGTCGATCAGGGCCAGCGTCTCTGTCTCCGGCTCGCGCCCGGCCAACAGCAGGTTGGAAAGCCAGAGGGTCAGGCAGTCGACCAGGACGGCGGCGCCCGGCCGGGCCGCCTTGGTCAGCGCCTCGGTCAGGGCCAACGGTGCCTCGATCGTCTGCCAGCGCTCGCCGCGGCGAGCCTTGTGCTGGGCAATCCGCCGGGCCATCTCGTCGTCGCCGGCCTGGCCCGTGGCGAGATAGACGCAATCGCCCGGCTGGGCCTCGACCAGAGCCTCTCCATAAGCGCTCTTGCCAGAGCGGGCGCCGCCGAGAATCAGGGTGACGGGGGGAAGCGGGGTCTTTTCGGGAACTCTGTTCGCCAAAGGGCGCATCCTCCCTCCGAGGACGTGTCCGCCATCGGGCCCATCCCGACGGCCGGACGGCCATCTGCCAGAGGAGGTCTCCTGGCTCGGGGTCTAGGGTCACGGCACCTTCCCGGTCGCACCGCGCGACGACCAGTGGCTGCTCGCCGTTACCTCGCCCTTACAGTTGCGGGGGCAGCGCCGGCCTTGGCGAGTGATCTCGCCGCACCGGCTTCCCTCTTCTCGGCTGAACGACGCTAGCACGACAGGCGCGCGCGGCGCCAGGGCCGTTCGTCTTCCGCTCAGGCTTCGGTTTCGAAGAGCCGACCCAGGCCGAGGCCTCGGGTCGGGTGGCCGATATGGCGGAGCCCGGCCCAGAGCGTCGCCGAGTTGGAGCAGACCACCGGCACGCCCAGTGCCGTTTCCAGTTCCTCGATCCGGTCCATGGCGTGGAGTGCCGTGCAGCTGATGAAGACCGCATCGAAGTCGTCGGCCTTCTCGCGCTCGGCCAGCACCAAATCGGCGACGGCGGCCGACGGCGTTGCCCGGATCTGACGGGTGTCGGGAAATCGGAACGAGGCCGTGTGCGTGACCTCCAGGCCGGCGGCCTCGAAGAACCGAACCTCGCGGGCGTTGATCTCGTCGATATAGGGCGTCGCCAGGTAGACCCGCCGCGCGCCCACGGCCGCGAGGGCATGGCGGAGCGCGGTCGAGGTGGTGATGGCGGGCGCAGCAGCGAATTCCGTAATGCGCGCTGCCAATGCCACGTCGGCACCGGGGCCTTCGAGGAAGCTGCCGGAGGTGCAAGCCCACAGAACGACCTCCGGTTCGACATGTGCCACTTGCTTCGCCGCCGCTTCGGTCGACTGCACGAGCTCGGCCAGCGTGTCGGTGTTGAGGTCGTAGGTCCGTCGATAAAGCCTGGCGACATGCATCTGCACATCCGCCGGCAGGTAGTGGCGATATTCGTCCTCCACCGCCACATTGGCGGGCGGGACGATGACGGCGATGCGTCGGGTTTCGGCGGTCATGGCACTCGGTCTCGGTTCCCCTTCTGTATAGCGGCTTGGCCAGGGCGGGCAAAGGCCGACGGCTTGAAGGCATCGCCGCGGCCCGGATAAGGTCGCCGAAACGAGTAGGGAGGGGCGAGGTGATGCAGGCTGACTATGTGGTCGTCGGCGCCGGCTCGGCCGGCTGCGTGTTGGCGAGCCGGTTGAGCGAAGGCGGTGCCCGGGTGGCGTTGCTGGAGGCGGGGCCGCCCGACCGCCATCCGATGATCCACGTGCCGGCCGGCGTCCTGAAGCTGTTGCAGCACCCGGTGGTGAACTGGAACTACAGCACCGAGCCCGAGGCCACCAGCGGCGAGCGCCGCATCCACTGGCCGCGCGGCAAGGTCTTGGGCGGCTCCAGCTCGATCAACGGCATGCTCTACGTGCGCGGCAACGCGGCCGACTACGACGGCTGGGCCCAACGCGGTTGCCGGGGGTGGAGCTATGAGGAGGTGCTGCCCTATTTCAAGCAGGCCGAGAGCTATCGCGGCGGTGGCGAGGATGACTATCGCGGTCGCCAGGGACCGCTGGTGGTCGAGGACTATCCCACCATCTTGCCGCTCACGCACAAGTTCGTCGAGGCGGCAGAGCAGGCCGGCTTTCCCTTGACCCCCGACCTGAACGGCCGCCGCCAGGAAGGCGTCGGCTATTCGCAGATGACCCGCAACCGGCGCTTTCGTGCCTCCACCGCGCGCACCTATCTGGCCAACGCGAAAGGCCGCGCCAATCTTCAGATCGTCACCGAGGCGGTGGCCACCGGCCTCGTCTTCGAGGACCGGCGCTGCGTTGGCGTCCGCTACCGTCGGGGCGGCCGCGACGAGGAGGTTCGGGCGGTGCGAGAGGTGCTGGTCGCCGGCGGTGCGATCAACTCACCGCACCTCTTGCAGGTCTCTGGCATCGGCCCGGCGGCACACCTGAGTGAGATCGGTGTCGAGGTCCGCCACGACCTGCCCGGTGTCGGCGCCAACCTGTCGGACCACTACGTGGCCCGGGTCTCGCATCGGGTCCAGGGCCTCGTCTCCATCAACGAGCTGTCGCGCGGCCTGAGGCTCGGCCGCGAGATCGCCCGCTGGTTGGTCCGGGCCGACGGCGCGCTCACCTTCGGGGTGACCAGCGCCATGGTCTTCTGCAAGAGCCGCGACGGCTTGGCCAGTCCCGACCTGCAGCTCCTCTTCACGCCGGCGAGCTACGATCTCGGCAAGTTCGGCACGTTGGAGCGCGAACCGGGCATGACCGTGGCGGTCTGCCCGGTGCAGCCGCAGAGCCGCGGCACCATCACGGCGGTCAGCGCCGACCCGCTGGCACGGCCGGCGATCCATCCCAACTATCTCTCGGCGGAAGAGGACGTCCGGGCGCTGTTGGAAGGGGTGCGGCTGACCCGGGGCATTTTCGCCGCCCCGGCGCTGGCGGGGCACAGCCTGGGCGAGACCGAGCCCGGCGCCGAGATCGTCGCGGCCGACGCCCTGACCGACTTCGCGCGCCGGCAGGGCACCACGATCTACCACCCGGTCGGCACCTGCAAGATGGGCGAGGACCCGATGGCGGTGGTCGATTCCCGGCTCCGCGTGCACGGTCTCGACGGCCTCAGGGTGATCGACGCCTCGGTGATGCCGATCGTCACCACCGGCAACACCAACGCGCCGACCATCATGGTGGCGGAAAAGGCGGCGGCGATGATCGCTGAGGATGCCGCCGCTTGAGGTCGTTCGGGCGGGGCCCGGACGGCGTCAGGCGCGGAGGTCCAGGCCGCGCTTCTTGAGGCGGCGCGCGAAGAGCACGACCTCGCTATCCCGGATCGCCCGTGTCTCCCGGTCGCCGGGGGCGGCGCTGACGACCATGCCGTCGGCGGTGACGTAGAATTCGCGGGCTCGGCCGGGATGGCGCTCCAGGAACTCGGCGACACGGCCGGGCGACAGGGCGTCGATCAGCTCGTCGCGCGAGACCCGCGTCACCACCTGTTCTTCCGCCAGCTCCAGTTCCGTCATCGCTTCGTTCCTCGCAATCGGCACCTGGCGGCATGATGCCTCGGGCAAGGTTAGCGAACTCCTAACGGGGTCGACGAAATCGGTCGCTGCTGGTCAGCCGTGGCCTTGGGTGCGATGATCGTCACCGAGGGCCACGTAGCCCACGGCAGGAGGGAAACCGCCATGGCACGGATCGGCTTTTTGGGGCTCGGCAACATGGGTCGCGGCATGGCGGCCCGGCTCCTGGCCGCCGGTCACGAGCTCCGGGTCTGGAATCGCACCGCTGCGCGGGCTGAGGACCTGGTGCGGGACGGCGCCGAGGCGGTGGAGACGCCGGCGGCGGCGGCGGCCGGCGCGGTGGCGGTGTTCGCGATGCTGGCCGACGACGCGGCCTCCAACGCCGTTTGGCTCGGCCCCTCCGGTGCGCTCGACGCCATGACGGCGGATGCCCATGTCATCGAGTGCTCGACCCTCTCGACCGCCTGGGTGAGCGAGCTGACGGCAGCGGCGACTACGCGCGGCCTCCGCTACATCGATTGCCCGGTCACCGGACTGCCGGACGCCGCCGTGGCCGGCGGCCTCACGCTCCTGGTCGGCGCCGATGACGACGACTTGGCGGCGGCACGGCCATTGCTCGATGTGATCGGCCAGGACATCATCCACTTTGGCCCGGCCGGTGCGGGCACTGCCTACAAGCTGACCGTCAACCTGATGGGTGCGGTGCAGATCGCCGGCGCCGCCGAGGGTCTCGCCATGGCGGCAGCGGTCGGCCTCGATCTGGCGCAAGTGGTGGACGCGCTCGCCAAGGGCCAGGCGGCAAGCCCGCAGGTGATCCGAACCGCCGGCCGGATCACGGCCGACGACCACGCGGAGAACGTCGTCTTCACCGGCCGCCTGCGCCTCAAGGACACCGCCTACGGCGTCCGCCTCGCCCGCGCCTTGGGGCTGGCGGCACCCTTCGGCAGCGCCGCCGAGCGGCTCTACGCCCGCATGGTCGAGCGTGGCCTCGGCGAGCTCAACGACAGTGGTGTCGTCCGCCTGTTGGGGCCCGAGGCCAGCCTGGACTGAGCCGCCTCAGAACGCGGCCAGCTGGTGTCCGGCGATGCCGATCAGGCCTGAGGCGCGACGCGAGACCGGCAGCCCGCGCTTGACCACGAGCCGGTGGTTCTCCGGGCGCGAGACCATGGTGATGTCGGCGCTCGGATCGCCCTCGACCAGCAGCAGGTCGGCGAAATGGCCTTCCTGGATCCGCCCCTCCTCGTGCAGGTCGACGAGATTGGCCGCGGCCCCGGTCGAGAAGCGCAAGGCATCCAACGGCTCGATGCCGATATCGACCATGTACTCGAGCTCTTGGGCGTTGTCGCCGTGCCGGTTGAAGGGCGTGCCGGCGTCCGTGCCCATGGCGATCTTGCCGCCGGCCGCGTAGAACATCTGGATCGACTGCTTGTGCCGCTCCACGACGCGCTCCGACTTCTCGATAGCGTAGTCGGGCACACCCTTGCCCTTCATGGCCAGGATGTGACGCACCGCCGACAGGGTCGGCACCAGGTAGGTGTCGCGCTCCAGCATCTCCGCGACGCAGCGCTCGGTCATGAAGATGCCGTGCTCGATCGAGGCGACGCCGCCCCTGACGGCGTTGAGGATGCCTTCGGAACCCTGGGCGTGGCTGGCGCTCTTGCGGTGGAAGCGCTTGCCCTCGGCGATCCCGGCCGCCATCTCCTCGGCCGTGTAGTGGGCGTCCTCTGGGTTTACGCCGGGCGTCATGACGCCGCCCGTGGCCATGATCTTGACCAGGTCGGAGCCGGCGTGGATCTGCTCGCGTACCGCCTTGACCACCTCCTCCAGGCCGTCGGCGACACGGCCGGTGCGGTTGCCGTGGCCGCCGGTCATGCAGATGACCCGGCCCGAGGCCCGGATCGTGGGGCCGAGTTGGCGGCCGTCGTTGCAGGCGTCGCGGACGGCAAACTCGAGGAAATCCTTGCCGCCACAGTCGCGGATCGCGGTGATGCCGCCGGCCAGCGTCGCCTGCGCCCGTTCCAAAGCCTTCATCGTCATCTGCCCGGGCAGCAGCTTGTCGGCGGCGGTACCCGGATCGCCCTCGGCGC
>JASLMY010000152.1 GCA_030746295.1 Alphaproteobacteria bacterium
CGGATCTACCCAATCCTCTGACAGGATCGCTCACAACCGGTCAGTTCGCAGGTACCGGTCGTGCTCCGGTTCGTTTCTCGACAGGGCCGATTTGCTCGGCATTCGGTATCGCGACGCTTGCCTCGCGACGCCCGATGTCGATCCCACTCTGGCGCCAATCGTCTCGGCCTTCATTTACATTTGTTAACCGGCCGGCAAACGGCCGCCCCTCGGGCCTGCGGCTGGATCAGGGCGTCGAGAGGATTTCTGTTCGCGGCTGTGGTGGCAACTGGCGCTGCAGCAGGTAGTCGGTTTCGAAGTCCGCAATGGCGGCCAGTGCGGCGGCGTCCCCGAGGACGACGCGGCCGTCGCTGATGGCGACCAACCCCTGGCGTTTGAGCCGCCCCAATGTTCGGTTGACGTGAACGATGCTGAGGCCCATGGCGTCCGCCAACATTTCTTGCGTGATGGGCGTTTGGTAGCTGCTTTCGCCGGCGAGGCCCACCGCCTGAAGACGCTTGTGGAGCTCTAGGAGGATGTGTGCGATGCCTTCGTAGGCATTGCGTCGACCGAGCCGCACGATCTGCTCGGCGAGGAGGGACTCGTAACGGGCCACCGACCACGCCAGCGCCATCGCCAGCCTAGGATGCGCTCGGAAGACATCGATCAGAGAGCGTGGCGCGATCATTGCCGCCCGCACGGAAGTGAGCGTGGTGACCGAGTATTCGCTGGCGCCGACGAGATACTCGTTGAGACCGACGATGTCGCCGGGAAGGACGAAGTTGATGATCTGCCGGCGCCCGTCGGAGAAAAGCTTGTGCCGGCAGGCCCAGCCGCTCTCGATGACGCGCACGCTCCGGCTGCGCTTGCCGGCGGTTATCAGATCCGCGTCCGCCGCAAAGGTTCGTCTTCGTCCTTGGACTCGTTCGATGGCGCGGATCTCCGACCGGGTGAGGCGAAGGGAGATCCGGAGCTTTCGGACGAGTGGGCTTGGGCTTTCGGGTTCGGACATGCCGGCGCCCGTACTATCGCCGGCCCGGCCTCCTCTCGCAAGTGCCGTAGACGGGGCGCCTCCGGCGGCGACACGCGGAAGGGCGCGCGCCCGTTCCTTCTGTCGTCCCGCCCCCCGATAGGCGTTCTAACCGGCGAGCTTGAGGGCGGTGCCTTGCTTCTCGGCCTTGGCGGCGGCGATGCGTGCCTCCGCCATCTGGTCGGCCACCATGTTGGTCGGTGCCCGCTCCCGCTCGGCCACGTCAAAGACCTGGGCCAGGGTGTCATGAATCCTGGCCGCGTGATCCATCGCCGCCTGGGCGTCGTAGTTCGGGCCTTCGTAGTTGATGTTGATGATGCCGCCGGCATTGATCACGTAGTCGGGCGCATAGAGGATGTCGCGCTCGGCCAGGATTTCGCCGTGGCGATCTTCGGCCAACTGGTTGTTGGCGGCACCCGCGACGACGGCGGCCCGCAGGCGGGGGATGGTCTCGTCGTTCAGCACCGCGCCCAGCGCGCAAGGGGCGAAGACGTCGGCCGCGACTTCGTAGATCTCGCCCGGCGTCGTCGGCACGGCACCATAGCGGGCGACGGCCCGGCTGACGCGCTCAGGATCGACGTCTGCGACCACCAACCTGGCGTCGGCCTCGTGCAAGAAGCGCAGCAAGTGCTCGCCGACATGGCCCAGGCCCTGGACCGCGACGACCGTCCCGGCGAGGTTGGGCCGGTTCAACCGCTCGGAAACGGCAGCTCGGATGCCGTTGAAGACGCCCCAGGCGGTGACCGGCGAGGGGTCGCCACTGCCACCGTCGTCGAAACCGGCGGCATATCGGGTACGGCGCCTGACGATTGCCAGGTCGCGGGGTGAGGTGCCGACGTCCTCGGCCGTGATGTAACGGCCACCCAGGCCGTCGACGAACTCGCCGAAGCGCTCCAACAGCGGCTCGGTCTTCTGGGTTTTGGCATCGCCGATGATGACGGCCTTGCCGCCGCCGAAGTCGAGATCGGCCATCGCCGCCTTGTAGGTCATGCCGCGCGACAGCCTGAGCACGTCCTCCAGAGCGTCGATCTCGCTCGTGTAGTTCCACATCCTGAGGCCGCCGAGGGCGGGGCCCAGCGTGGTGTCGTGAATGGCGATGATGGCTTTGAGACCGACCTCGGCGTCGTAGCAGAAGACAACCTGCTCGTGGCCGCGGAAGCTCGGTGATTGGGATACAGGCATGATCCGCTCTCCGTGCCGACGAATACGCACCCTACGACCCTAATCTGACTACAAAGTCATTACCGATCAATTACCACTCGTCACACTTGGTTAAGAAAGCACGATACTTAGTCGTTTACTTGGAGACGGCGCAGGATTCGTTATCGTCTCCTTGACCGCCACGCATGAATTGTTCGCCCGAATTCACGGATGCTTGAGCGAAATCGCCGCATCCGCGCCGATTCACTCCCCTGGCGCACGGACGGCCGGCCCGTCCGCCATGCCGCCGCTTGCCTTTGCGGTGCACCGGGTGATGATAGAACGAGGAACGGCCCGCAATTGTTGGAGGTAGACGCGATGGCCCTAAAGCGGATGGTGCTGGAGATCGGCATGGGCACCGACATCCGGGGCCGGGACCCCACCAAAGCGGCGGTCCGGGCGCTGAAAGACGCGCTTTGGCACAACTCGTTGAGCGTCGCGGCGGCGTTGGGACAGCCCGTCGACTCGATGCAGGTCGACGTCACCATCGGCGTGCCGAGGCCCGAGGACGTCGACCGGCAGGCGGTGCTCGACGTCCTGCCCCACGGTACCGGCACGGTAGAGGTCGTCGAAGGCGGCCTCGAGATCGCCAACGATGCCGGCACCGATGCGACGCTCGTCGCCAACGCCGCCGCCGTGGTGCGGCTGGACCTGCCTTGAGGGGGCGACGACGATGGCACTGAAGCGCGTCATTCTGGAGATGGGCACCGGCAACGACCTGCACGGCGGCGACTACACCAAGGCGGCGGTGCGCGCCGTCGAGGACGCTATCCACCACAGTTCGCTGAGCCTGATCCGCAGTTTGGAGGTCGACCCGGCGACGATCCGCGTCGACGTCACCATCGGCGTGCAGCAGCCCGACCGCGTCGATGCCGAGGCGGTGAAGGCGGCGCTGCCGGTGGGCCAGGTGTCGGTGTCGGTGGTGAAGGGCGGCCTGGATGTTCCCGACGAGGCGGTCGGCGACGTCGCGGTGATCGACAGCGCCGGCGTCGAGGTCCGCCTCGACCTGCCCTGACGACAAGTACGAGGAGACGAAGCGATGGCTGAAATCGAGAGACTGGGCTTCATCGGCCTGGGCGTCATGGGTGGCCGGATGTGCCGGAACTTGGCCGCCAAGTCGGGCAAGCCGGTGATCGGCTACGACGTCGAGGGCGACAAGGTCGCCGCACTCGCCGATGCCGGCATCGCCGCGGCCGCCAGCGTGGCTGAGGTGGCGGGCGCCGCCGATATGATCTTCATGTGCGTGCCGGGCGAGCCCCAGGTGCGCGAGGTCGCCTTCGGCGCGGACGGCCTGGTCGCGGCCGCGCGCGATGGACAGACGGTCGTCGACATGACGACGGCGACGGTCGAGGTCAACCGCGAGGTGGCCGCGGCGCTGGCCGAGAAGGGCGTCGACTTTGCCGATGCGCCCGTCGCCCGCGGCGTGCCGGCGGCCCAGGACGGCACGCTCGCGATCATGGTCGGCGCCTCCGATGCGGTCTTCGGCGAGATCAAGCCCTATCTCGATTGCATGGGCACCGAGATCTCCCATTGCGGCGGGGTCGGCACCGGCCAGGTCTTGAAGCTGATGAACAACATGCTGGTCTTCGAGAACACCTCGGCCATCGCCGAGGCGATGGCGATCGCCACTCGGGCCGGAGTCGACCGGTCGCGGCTCTTCGATATCCTCTCGCGCGGCTCGGCCGACAGTTTCGTGATGCGCAAGCACGGCCAGTGCATGACCACGGGCGAGTATCCCGACGACCAGTTCTCCCTCCACTACTCCTTGAAGGACCTGCGCTACGCTCTCGACCTGGCAGAGAAGGTCGGCGTCGACGCGGCCGGCGCCAAATTGGCGGAGGGCCGGATCCTCGACGCCATCGACAAGGGCTATGGCGCGTACTACGGCCCGGTAATCTACAAGCTCTTCGAGGACTGAGCGGCTATGCGGGGGCGATGACGATGCGGTTCGGCGCCGCGATGTTCTGCACCGATTATTCGATGGCGCCGGCGCCGCTCGCCCGCGCGCTGGAGGCACGGGGCTTCGAATCGCTCTGGCTGCCCGAGCACTCGCACATCCCGAGCTCGCGGGCCTCGCCCTGGCCGCAGGGCGGCGACTTGCCGAAGAAGTACTACGACGTCATCGACCCCTTCGTCGGCCTGGCCACCGCGGCGACGGCGACAGAGATGCTGCGTCTCGGCACCGGCATCTGCCTCGTCGTCCAGCGCGACCCGATCCAGACGGCGAAGATGGTGGCGACGCTCGACCTGCTCTCGGGCGGCCGCTTCCTCTTCGGCATCGGCGCTGGCTGGAACGCCGAGGAGATGGCCGATCACGGCACCGCCTTCGAGAGCCGCTTCGAGGTCATGGCCGAGCGGGTGGCGGCGATGCGGGCGATCTGGACCGAGACCGAGCCCGCCTACCGTGGCAAGTTCGTCGAGATACCGCGCATGATGACCTGGCCCAAGCCGGTGCAGCGGCCGCACCCGCCGGTGATCGTCGGCGGCGAGTTTCCGCACGGCGCCCGCCGCGCATTGGAATATGGCGATGGCTGGGCGCCGCACGCGCACCGGCCCGACTACGCGCTCGCCGACGTCCTGCCCCGGTTCTGGGAGATGGCGGCGGCGGCGGGCCGCGGCCCGGACGAGGTGCCGGTCTCGGTCTTCGGTGCGGGCGAGGACGCGGGCGAGATCGGACGCTACGTCGAGAATAATGCGGCCCGCGTCGTCTTCAACCTGCCCTCGGCCGAGGCCGACGAAGTGTTGCCGGTCCTCGACCGGCAAGCGGCCCTGATCGAGCGTTTCGCCGAGGCCTGATCAGAGCTCGCCGGCGAGCGCTTGCCCGTAGAGCGTCAGGTAGTCCGCGGCGGCAATGGGGCGGGGGTTCTGTCCGGTCAAGGGGTCGGCTTCGGCCAAGGGCGCCAGGAAGGCCGCCGCGTCGCCCGGGACGCCGATGTCGGACAGGGCGTGGGGAATGCCGATCTCGCGGCGCAGCGCCAGAACCCATTGCTGTACGGCGTCGAAACCGTCGCCGAGGCCGAGATAGCGGGCGAGCCCGGCCATCCGATCCTCGATCACCGGCCGGTTGTAGGCCAGCACGTAGGGCATCACCACGGCGTTGGTGAGGCCGTGGTGACAGTCGTAGTGGACCGAGCAAGGGTGGCTCATGGCGTGCATGGCGCCGAGCCCCTTCTGGAAGGCGGTGGCGCCCATCGAGGCCGCGGCCAGCATGTGGGCACGGGCCTCGATATCGGTGCCGTCCGCCACCGCGCGGGGCAGCCAGTCCTTGACGAGCCGCATGCCCTCGAGCGCGATGCCGTCGGCCATCGGGTGGTAGCCGGTGCAGCAGAAGGCCTCCAGGCTGTGGCTGAGCGCGTCCATGCCGACGGCGGCGGTGATCGCGGCCGGCAGGCCGACGGTCAGCTCCGGGTCCGAGATCACGATCGCCGGCAGCATGGCGGCGTGGAAGATCACCCGTTTCGCCATCGTCGCTTCGTCGGTAACCACGGCCGAGCGGCCGACCTCCGAGCCGGTGCCGGCGGTGGTCGGCACCGCCACCACGGGCGCCATGACCTCGGCGTCGACCCGCTTCCAGTTATCGCCCTCGTCGACGAAGTCGAAGATCGGCCGTTGCTGCCCGGCCATAAGCGCGATGTTCTTGGCGGTGTCGATGGCGCTGCCGCCGCCGAAGGCGACGACGCCGTCGTGTCTGCCGGCCTTGAAGGCGGCGACGCCGTCACCGACGTTGCGTGCGACCGGGTTGCCCTGGACCTCGGCGAAGAGGCCCGTCGGCAGCCCCGCGGCCTCGGTCACCGCCATCGCCCGGGCGACGATCTCGGACTGCTTCAGGCCGCGGTCGGTGACCAGCAGCGGCCGCTCCATGCCGAGTTCGCGGCAGGCCTCGGCCAGCTCGGATATGCGGCCGGGACCGAAGCGGACACTGGTCGGGAAGTTCCAGGTGAGGGTCAGGTTCGCGTCGACCATGGTTCGGGTTCGCCCTAGAAACGGGTTCTGAGGTGGAAAGACTTGGGCCGGGTCAGCTGCTCGTAGCCCAACGCCGACAGGCTGCAGCCACGGCCCGACTCCTTGACCCCGACCCAGGCAAGCGCCGGGTCGAGATAGTCGCAGCGGTTCTGGAACCAGGTCCCGGTCTCGACTTGGCTGCCGAGGCTGAGTGCGGCCTCGTCGTCGGCGGTCCAGATCGAGGCGGTGAGGCCGAAGTCGCTGTCGTTCATGAGGGTGATGGCCTCTTCGTCCGAGGCCACCTTCATGATGCCGATGGCGGGGCCGAAGGTTTCCTCGGTCATCAGCCGCATCGAATGGTCGACATCGACCAGGACTTGCGGCGCCAGATACGGCGTTCCCACCGCGTCGGCCGGAAAGCCGTCGGCATCGACCAGCGCGCGGGCGCCCTTGGCGACGGCGTCGGCCACCTGTTCGCGCACGAAGTCGGCGGCGGCGGTGCGGACGAGCGGGCCGAGGGTGGTCTCGGGCTCGAGTGGGTTGCCCAGCCGATAGCCCCTCACGGTCTCGACGAAAGCCTCGACGAAATCGTCGTAGACCGCCTCGTGGACGTAGATCCGCTCGATCGCGCAGCACGACTGGCCCGAATTGTAGAAGGCGCCGTCGACCAGGTTATCGACCGTGGCCGCAAAGTCGCAGTCGGACCGCACGTAGGCCGGGTCCTTGCCGCCGAGCTCCAGCCCGGTGGCGATGAACCGCTTGGATGCCGCCGCCTGGACCGCGCGGCCGCCCGCGACCGAGCCGGTGAAGGCGACGAAGTCGACGTTGGCATCGGCGATCGCCTGCTCGGTGCCGGCATGGCTCATGTGCAGGACCTGGAAGACGCCGTCGGGCAGGCCGGCGGCATCGAAGGCCTCGGCGAAACGCTCGGCGCAGCGTGGCGTCTGGGCGGAGTGCTTCAGCACGACGGCATTGCCGGCCATGATCGCCGGCACCACCGCATTGACGGCGATGAGGTAGGGATAGTTCCAGGCCGCGATCACCAGCACCACGCCCAGCGGCTCGCGGCGGATGAAGCGGCGGAAGTTCTCCTTGTCTTCCGTCGGAACGTCGGCCAGCGCCCCTTCCGCGATCTCGATCATGTGCCGGGCCCGCTCCTCGAAGCCGCGAAGCTCGTTCGGGTTCTGCGTCACCGGCCGGCCCATCTGCCAGGTAAGCTCGGGCGCGATCTCCTCGCCCATGGCCAGCATGGCGTCGACGAAACGGCCGGCGAGGGCGGCCCGCTCGGCGACCGGCACCCCCTTCCAGGCGGCTTGCGCGTGCCTGGCCTCGGCGAGCGCGGCCCGGATCTCGGTCTCGCCCGCCAACTCCCGTTCCAGGTAGACGCTGCCGTCCACCGGTGAGGTGACGCGCAGTCGCTCAGCCATCGCCCGGCCTCCGCTCCGTTGGTCCGTCGGCGCGACGCCTATCGAGCGAGCCTGCTCACTCCGTTTGATCGCTCGGGGCCGCTGGGCGGCCTCGGAACACCAGCACGTAGGTCATGGCGACGAGAACCGCGAACGCTGTCCAGTAGCAGACCCAGGCGACACCGTCTATGCGGATGCTGGTTGCGAACATGGTGTAGCCCATCTGCCCGCTGGTAAAGAGGTAGCCGGCAATGATGATCGACACGCCGTACTCGAAGAGCCGCCCGAAGAGCCGGAAGAACGCGGCCACTACCGCGAATATCGCAGAGCCCCAATGGGCCGCGAAAGCGACGTCGTTGTGTTGCCCGTGCGCCAGGATGAGAAGGCCGAAGGCGACCACCGGCACGGCGACGTGGAGCCCGGTCGGCCGTTCCAGCCTCTGTTCCAAGACAAGCGCATAGACGGCCATGGCGCCGATCAGCATCATGAAGCCGACGTGCTGTTGCTCGGCATTGCCGGCGCCATTGAAAATGCCGAAGGGCGGGTGCGAGATGAAGGTATCTCCGGCGACGTAGAGGAGCGCGGCCACCAGCCCCCAATGCCCCTCCCGACGGACCAACCGACGCGGCTGTCGATACATCAGCATGGCCGCCACGCCCGAGGCGATCAGCAGCGTGCTCGGTCCGACATGGCCAAGGAATTGCAGTGTTTTCATCTTGCTCTCGAAGGCCCCCATGCCCAAGGCCAAGAGCGCCAAGAAACCGTACTGCACCACGGCCAGGATGACGTGCTTGCCGATGATGTTGTTGCGTGACGAGGTCCCTATGGTCTCCGCGGTCAATGCTTCATCTCCCCCGACCGGCCGATGCGCTGCCGACCCCCGGCCCGCTTCCCGGCCATGATAGACTCCGCTCAGATGATCTCGAAGTAGCGCTTCAGTTCCCAGTCGGTGATGGCCTTTCGGAACTCGCGCTCCTCCCACTCGCGGCTGGCGGCGTAGTGCTGGACGAAGGTATCGCCGAAGATCTCGGCCGCGGCCTTGGAGCGCCTGAGCCTGGCCGCCGCCTCGCCCAGGCTCCGCGGCAGATCTAGCTTGGCCGGTAACTTCGCCTCGTAGGCGTTGCCGACCACGGGCGCCGTCGGCTCGACCTCATGCTCGATGCCCCAGAGTCCGGCGCCGAGCGACGCCGCCAGGGCCAGGTAGGGGTTGGCGTCGGCCGCCGCGATCCGGTACTCGACCCTGAGGGCGTCCGGCCCGCCCGGAACGACGCGTAGGGCGCAGGTCCGGTTGTCGATGCCCCAACTCGCCGTGGTCGGCGCCCAGAAGCCGGGGACGAGGCGGGTATAGCTGTTCACGGTCGGGGCGATCATCGCCAAGAGCTCCGGCATCAGCCGCTGCTGGCCGCCGACGAAATGGCGCATCGCCGGGCTCATGCCGTGCTCGGCCTTGGCATCGTGGAAGACGGGGTGGCCGCCGCGCTTCGACTTCAACGACATATGGATATGGCCCGACTGGCCCGGATAGTCGGGCGACCACTTGGCCATGTAGGTCGCCATCAGGCCATGGCGCTGGGCCACGACCTTGGAGAAGGTCTTGAAGAGGGCGGCCTTGTCGGCGGCGGCGAGGCCGGTGTCCTTGTCGATCGAGGCCTCCATGACGCCAGGCCCGGTCTCGGTGTGCAGCCCCTCCAGGCCCATGTCCATGGCCTCGGCGGTGGCCAGCAGCTCGCCGTGGAACTCCGACCAGACCGAGGTCCGGAGCACCGAATAGCCAAAGCTGCCGGGCGTCATCGGTCGCAGCCCGTGGTAGTTCTTCTCGCGCACCGAATGCGGCGTCTCGTCGAAGAGGAAGAACTCGTACTCGAAGGCGGCGAGCGCCTCGAAGCCCATGACGGCGGCCCGCTCGACGATGCGGGCGGCGACGTTGCGGGGGCAAACGGTCGCCGCCTCGCCGGTGAACTGGGCCAGGAAGAGGAGGCCCTTGCCGTCGAACTCGAAGGGCAGGCTGCGCGCCGTCTCCGGCACGATCCGGACTTGGGCGTCGGGATAGCCGGTGTGCCAGCCGGTCAGCGACACGTTGTCGTAGAGCTGGTCGTCCGTATCCCAGCCGAGGACGACGTCGCAGAATCCGAAGCCCTTGGCGAGCGCGCCCAGGAACTTGTCGCGGCCCATGAACTTGCCGCGCAGCACGCCGTCGAGATCGAAGACCCCGACCTTGACGTGGTCGAGACCGCGCTTCTCGACCAGCTCGGCCGCCGCCTTGGCGCTTCGAATTCGAATGGGCTGCACGACCGGACCTCCCTCCCTGCCGACGCGGCGAGACTAGCCCCGACTCGGCACCTGGCCAAGCGGGAAGCGCGCCGGCGACGATTGCATCGGCCGGGCGGCTCCCGCAGGATGAGGACCATGACGATCACCCTCTTCGAGAACCACCGCGCCGTCTTCTACACGCCCTTCTATGCCGCCTACGCGCTGGGCGCCTACCGGGCCGAGGGGGTCGAGGTCCGGCTCGAGACCTCGTCCGATCCGCCGGCCGCGACGCGGGCGCTGCTGGCGGGCGAGGCCGACGTCTCCTGGGGTGGGCCGATGCGGATCCTGCTGACCTACGATCAGGATCCCGACTGTGGCCTCGTTGCTTTCGCCGAGGCGGTGACCCGCGACCCCTTCTTCCTGATCGGGTCCGAGCCGCGGCCCGAATTCGCCCTCGACGACCTGCAGGGCCTGCGTCTGGCGACCGTCGCCGAGGTGCCCACACCCTGGCTTTGCCTGCAGGACGATATGCGCCGCGCCGGCCTCGACCCGGCGGCCCTGGATCGTGTCGACGACCAGGGCATGGCCGAGAACGCGGAAGCGCTCAGGGCAGGTCGCTTCGACGTCGTCCAAGTCTACGAGCCACATGCCGAGCGGCTTCTCGCCGACGGTGCCGGTCACATCTGGTATACCGCCGCCGAGCGCGGCGCGACGGCCTACACGACGCTCTTCACCACCACGGCGACGCTGGCCGACAAGCCCGCCGTTCTGGCGGCGATGACCCGGGCCCTCTACCGGATGCAGAAATGGCTCGACGCCGCCTCGCCCGAGACGATTCGGACGACGATCGCCGATTTCTTCCCCGATCTCGAGCCGGCGATCCTGGGCGGCGCCATCGCCCGCTACAAGGAAATCGGGGTCTGGGGGCGCAATCCCATCCTGCCCCGCGACGGCTTCGAGCGATTGAAGGCGGCGTGTCTCTCGGGCGGCCTGATTGCCCGGGGCACGGACTACGAGGCTTGTGTCGATACCGGCCTCGCCGAGGCCGCCATCGCGACCGATCCGCCGGCGATGTGAAGGGGCCGTTTCGGCTGTGCAGGCTCGGCGGCCGAGGGTATTCTTGCCTCGAGGTATCGATGCCGACGGGGGCTGCGCCATGATGACGCGTCGCTTGGTTCTCTTGGGCATGATCGTCGCCATGGCGATGCAGCGCCGCCCGGCGGCCGCCGGGGCCGGCGCCGATCAGGTCGCCGGCGCCAGGAGCTTCATGAACTGGCTGGCCGATCAGGCCATCGCGGTGCTGCGCCGCACCTCGGCCAGCCTGGAGCAACGTGAGGCGGCGTTTCGCCAGTTGCTGCTGCAGGCCTTCGACATCGCCTTCATCGGCCGCTTCGTCCTCGGCCGCTATTGGCGGCAAATGACGGCAGCGGAGCGGGAAGACTACCTCGGCGTCTTCTCGGATTTCCTCGTCAAGACCTATTCGCGACGGCTGGGCGGCTACTCGGGCGAATCCTTCGCCATCACCGGGGCCAAGCCGACGGGCAAGAAGGACATCGTCGTCGGCACCAATATCCGGCGCCCCAGCGGCCCGCCGATCCGGGCGGATTGGCGGTTGCGAGTCATCGACCGCCGCTACCGGATCATCGACGTCTCGGTCGAGGGCATCAGCATGGCCCTGACGCAGCGGACCGAGTTCGCCTCGGTGGTGCAAAATCACGGCGTGCCGGGCTTGCTTCAGGCGCTTCGGATACGCACCCAGGGCTACGGCGCCAAGAACACCGGCTGAGCTATCAAAGACATCCGATACGAGGAGGGGCGCGGTGAAGCAGGAACGAGTCGATCCCGGCTGGGCCTGGACCCGGAAGTTCAATATCTCCGCCGGCGTCAAGCTGGGCGACCACGTTCACCTCTCGGGCCTGGTCGCTCTCGACGGCGCGGGCAATCTGGTGGGCGAGGGCGACGTCCATGCCCAGTCCAGACAGGTCTTCCGAAACATCGAGGAGGCCTTGGCCAGCGTCGGGGCCCAGATGGCGGACGTGACCAAGATCACCACCTGGCTTACCGACATGGCCAACTATGGCGACTTCGCGAAGGCGCGCAGCGAGGCCTTCCCGAACGGCGTCGCCAGCACCGCAATCTGCTCGCCGATGCTTGCCATGCCGGGTCTTCTGGTCGAGATCGAGGCCATCGCCGTGATTGGCAGCGGCGGGGCGTGATCGGCCGGCTAGACGACCTCGCCAGACCGATGCGGCCGGCTCAGCCGCTCCGTTGGGCCGACGAGATCGGGTGCGCTTGCATCCATTCCCAGGCCATCTGCTCGGCCCTGGCGATCTGCGCTTCGTTCATGCTGTCCGCCAAATTCTCGCGATAGGTCGGCC
>JASLMY010000153.1 GCA_030746295.1 Alphaproteobacteria bacterium
TACGAGGAGGTGCGAGAGAAGCGCGGCCTCGCCTATTCCGCCTACAGCTATCTGATGCCGTTCGAGAACGCGGGCCTCTACATCGGTGGTGCCGGCACCCGGAATGCAAAGGTTGCCGAGACGCTGGAGACGATCCGGACGGAGCTCGCCCGCATGCGCGATGGCGGCATCACCGAGAAGGAGCTGGTCGACGCCAAGACCTACATCAACGGCTCGTTCCCGCTGCGGCTGACCTCGAGCGGGCGAATCGCGGGCCTTCTGCTGGCCATGCAGCGCCACGACCTCGGCCTAGACTATCTGGAGCGCCGAGCCGGGATCTACGACGCGATCACGCTCGCCGACGTGGCCCGCGTTGCCAAACGGTTGCTGCAGCCGGAGAAGATGTACGTCGTCGTCGTCGGCGACCCCCAGGGGGTGGAGAGCGGCAACTGACCCGGCGATTGAAGTAATCTCGTCGTTTCAACGAGTTACGAGATTCGGATTCGCGAATATGTTCATTCCCGTGAAAGCGGGAATCCAGAGGCGGCCGGGACTCCCGCTTTCACGGGAGTGACGACAGATTGGCGTGGGCATCCAAACTCCGCTTGCGAGTTCATGACCTGGGCCATCAATCTCCGAGCCGCGGCCCGGCCTCGCTTTTGAGCCCACAGCATTCCTGATAGGTTCGGCGGCGAAGCTCACAGCGCCCGGATTTGCCGCCGCCCATGACCTTCCAGCACAGTATAGACGATTGCCTCGCCGAGCGGATCGGCGAAGGCGGCTTGCCGCGGGACGAATACGAGGCCGCTCTGACGCGGACCGGTCCGGTGCTGGACCGGCTCAGGCACGACTGGCGGGAGGGCACCTCGGCGCTGTTGGCGCAGCCTTCCAAGCGTGACGACCTGGCCGCACTTCGGGACGTTGCCGAGGATTGGCGGCGGCGTTTTCGCCGCGTCTTCCTGCTCGGCATAGGCGGCTCCAGCCTCGGCGCACAAGCCTTGACGGCGGCCTTGCCGACCGCCGCGGGCACGCCCGAGCTCGTGGTTCTCGACAACCTCGACCTCGATGACGCAGGCCGCCTCGCCGATCCGGATCTCGCCGCCGACAGTGGCTATTTGGCGGTCTCCAAGTCCGGTGGCACGGACGAGAGCCTGAGCCAAGCGCTGGTCGCCGTCGACGCCGTGCGCGCCGGCCTGGGTGCCGAGGCCGGCGCCGACCGGTTCCTGATGATCACCGAGCCGGGGCCGCGCCCGCTCAGGCAGCTGGCCGAGGAGATCGGCGCGCCGGTGCTGGACCATCCGACCGACATCGACGGCCGCTACAGCGTTTTGACGCTAGTCGGCATGTTGCCGGCGATGCTGTCGGGCATCGACGCGGCCGAGGTCCGCGCCGGTGCCGAGGCGGCCTTGGCCTGGACCCTGGAAGCGCCCGAGCCGGCGGCGGCGCCGGCCGCCCAGGGCGCGGCGATCGCCTACGGCCTCAACACCAGCCGCGGCGTCAGCCAGACCGTGCTGATGCCTTACGACGCGCGGCTTCGGACCTTCGTCCTCTGGTATCGCCAGCTCTGGGCCGAGAGCCTGGGCAAATCGGGCCGCGGCACGACGCCGATCGCAGCACTCGGCCCGGTCGATCAGCACAGTCAGCTGCAACTCTATCTCGACGGCCCCTGGGACAAGATGTTCACGCTTCTGACGCTGCCGAAACGCGGCCTGGGGCCTGCTATCGCGGCCGACCTCGCCGAGACCGTCGGCCTGGAGCGTCTCGGCGGCCACCGGCTCGGCGATCTCGTTGCCGCCATGCAGCGTGCCACCCACGAGGCCTTGACCGACCAGGGCCGCCCGGTGCGCCGGCTCGCACTGGAGCGGCTGGACGCGCCGACCATGGGGTCGCTTTTCATGCACTTCACTCTGGAAACCCTGATCGCGGCCGAGCTTTTCGGCGTCGATCCCTTCGGCCAGCCGGCGGTGGAGGCGGGCAAGGTCCTGGCCCGTCGCTACCTGGCCGAGGCCGGTCAAGGCAACGGCGGCTCCGCCTGCCGAGACGGGGAGGCGTGATGCTGCGCCGACTGCCGGAAGCGACCATCAACCGGATCGCTGCCGGCGAGGTCGTCGAGCGTCCGGCGAGTGCCGTCAAGGAGCTGGTCGAGAACGCCCTCGATGCCGGCGCCCGGCATGTCGACGTGGTGATGGCCGACGGCGGTCGGCGCCTGATCACGGTCAGCGACGACGGCGTCGGCATGACGCGGGACGAGCTCTGCCTCGCGGTCGAGCGCCACGCCACCTCGAAGCTGCCCGACGACGATTTGCTCGACATCAAGTGGCTCGGCTTCCGTGGCGAGGCGCTGCCGTCGATCGCCGCGGTCAGCCGCCTCGCCATCACCAGCCGGGCTCGGGCCGAGGCCGAGGCTTGGCGTCTCGAGGTCGAGGCCGGTGCCACATCGGCGCCGGTGCCGGCGGCGCATCCGCCGGGCACCCGGGTCGAGGTCCGCGACCTCTTCTTCGCCACCCCGGCCCGGCTCAAGTTTCTGAAAACCGCCCGCACCGAGCTGACGCATGCCGTCGAAGCCCTGCGCCGGCTGGCGATGGCGAACCCCGCGGTCGGCTTCCAGCTTCGCGACGGCGAGCGCCGGGTGCTGAACCTGCCGCCGGCCCAGGGCGACCTGTTTCAGGCCCGGCTCGACCGGCTCGGCGCCGTCTTGGGCCGCGAGTTCGCCGAGAACGCGCTCGCGATCGAGGCCGAGCGCCAGGGCCTTCGGCTCACCGGCTATGCCGGCCTGCCGACCTACAACCGCGGCAACGCGCAGCAGCAGTACCTCTTCGTCAACGGCCGCGCGGTCCGCGACCGGCTTTTGGTCGGCGCTGTCCGCGCCGCCTATATGGAGGTGCTGGCCCGCGACCGCCATCCGGTCGTGGCGCTCTTCCTGGAGCTGCCGGCGGAACTGGTCGACGTCAACGTCCACCCGGCCAAGACCGAGGTTCGCTTCCGCGAGCCGGGCCTGGTCCGTGGCCTGATCGTCAGCGCCCTTCGCCACGCCCTCGCCGAGGCCGGCCACCGGGCCGCCAGCACGGTCTCGGCCGCAGCGCTCGGCGCCTTCCGGCCCGAGGGCGCGACCGTGACCCCCTGGCCCGCGCGGCGGCCGTCAGGTGGCGGCCTCGCGCACGGCCTGGCCGAAGCGGCGGCCCTCTATCAGGCGCCCGAGGCGCCGCCGGAGCGCCTGCCGGGGACCGCGCTGCCGGGAGCCCGGGCAGTACCGGCAACCGAGACGGTGCCGGACGAGCACCCGTTGGGTGCCGCCCGGGCCCAGCTGCACGAGACCTATATCGTCGCCGAGAGCTCGGATGGCATTGTCGTCGTCGACCAGCACGCCGCGCACGAGCGCATCGTCATGGAGCGGATGAAGGCCGAGCTCGGCACCGGCGGCGTCGCCCGGCAGCTCTTGTTGCTGCCCGAAGTGGTCGAGCTCGACGAGGCCGGCGTCGCGCGGCTGGCGGAGCGGACCGACGAGCTGGCCGAGCTCGGCCTCGGTCTCGAGGCCTTTGGCGCCGGCGCCGTCGTTGTCCGCGAGGTGCCGGCCCTCCTGGGCCAGACCGACGTCCGGGGCCTGGTTCGGGACCTCGCCGACGAGCTGGCCGAGCTCGACCAGGCGCTCAGCCTCAAGGACCGGCTCGACGACGTCGCCGCCACCATGGCTTGCCACGCCTCGGTCCGGGCCGGCCGCCGCCTCACCGTGGAGGAGATGAACGCGCTCTTGCGCGACATGGAGCGGACCCCCAACGCCGGCCAGTGCAACCACGGCCGCCCGACTTACGTCGCCCTGAACTTGGCCGATATCGAGCGCCTCTTCGGCCGGCGCTGAGGCCACGACACGCTTAGTCTTCTTCGGGCATCACCAGCTCGAGCTTGGGCCAGAGGCCCTGCCAGTCCTTGGCCGCGACCCGGCCTCGATACTGCTCGGGCCGGCGGCGGCCGGCCGGCGTCGGCCGGAGGCGGAGGGCGAGCAAGTCGTCGAGGCCGTGCGGTGCCGCGAGGTGCAGGCGATCTTCCGCGTCTAGGCGCACCGCCACCGCGGTCGCGGTCTCCAGCCAATGGCGGAGCGCGTCCGTGGTGTCTCGGTAGGCTGGGTCGCCGTTGCGCAGGTGCATACGGGCCTGGTTGCGGACCTCCCAGGGCAGCTCCGGTGCGGCCCGGCGCAAGGCCCGCTCGATAGCTTGCTCCGCTTCCGGCCTCGGGTCGGCGGCATCGAAATAGAGGACGTCGATGTCGGCGGGCGGGGTTGCCCGGGCGTGGCCTTGCAGCCGGTCCCAGACCAGGTTGCGGACGAAGCCGGCGCCGACCCAGCAGTCTGGCAGCCCCAGATCGTGGACCCGGGCCAGCACCGACAGCCGCCAGCCGTCGGCCCGGATCAGATCGAGGACGAAATCGACAGCGTCGTCGGTGCTTGAATTCATGGTCTGCCCCTCCTCGGCGAAACATAGGGCATTGTCGGATCGTCCGGCAGCATCGGGTTTCGAAGCGGCGGGCAAAGCGGGTTAAGATGGCTTGGCGGCCCGGGCAACGGGCTGGCGGAGCGCACCCATGGAGATCCTCACCCGCCGTCTGATGCTGAGGCGCCGCGACCGCGGCGGCGGCGAGGCCCAGGCGGTGGGCTTTTGTGATCCGGCGGTGCGCCGTCACCTCGCGATCTCGGCCATGGATGCCGACGAGGCCTACAGCTTTGCCGGGCAGTTCATCCGCGAGAGCCGCACCGAGTTTCGCGACGCCGGCACCGGGGCGATGGCGATCCAGCCGCTGGGCGGCGCGGTCGCGATCGGCTACTGCGGCCTCAGACCGTTGCCGGAGGAGGCCCGCGTACTGGAGCTGATGTATTCGCTGCGTCCCGGATTTTGGGGCCTTGGCCTCGCCACCGAGGCGGCGCGGGCGGCGCTCGACTGGGGCTTAGACGCGCTTGCGATCGACGAGGTCATCGGCCTTTGCCGGCCCGACAACGAGGCCTCTGGGCGGGTGATGCAGAAGCTCGCCATGGCCTATTCCGGCGTCACCGAGCGCTATTACGGGGATCGCCTCAAGCTCTTTCGATTGCCGCGCCATCTCTGGCGCCAAGGCAGCGTGGCGGCGCTCAGTCGGCCGCGTCGACCAGGCTGACCGCGTCCGCCCGGCGGTCCGCGCAATCGCCGGCCGCCGCCTCGAGTCCGAGCCAGTAGTCGAGAAAGCCGTCGAGCCAGACCTCGACCCCGGCATCGTGCTCGGTATGGCCCTCGAGATGGGCTTGGCGCGGCTGCGCCCCCGGCAGGACCATGCGGTGGGTCGCCTTGGCGGTCCAGCGGTGCATCATCTCGCGCGTCACCTCGGGATGGAACTGGACCGCCAGCGCCCGGCCGTGGCGGAAGGCCTGGTTGGGGAAGTATTCGCCCTCGGCCAGAAGCTCGGCACCGGCCGGCAGGCCGAAGCCCTCGCCGTGCCACTGGTAGAAGTACTGTTCCCGGGGAAAGAGGCCGCAGCCGACCTCGGTGGCGCGGATGGGGTAATAGCCGATCTCGTGCCAGCCGTGCGGGTGCGGGCCGACGTCGGCGCCTAAGTGACGGGCCAACAGCTGGGCGCCGAGGCAGATCCCGAGGAAGGGCTTTTCTTCCCGCAGTGGGATGTCGAGCCAGTCGAGCTCGGCCTTGATGGTCGGCAGGTTGGTATCGTCGTTGGCGCTCATCGGGCCGCCGAAGATCACCGCGCCGGCGTGCTCGGTCAGCGTGTCGGGCAGCGGATCGCCGAGGGCGACGCGCCTGATGTCGAGCGCGAAGCCGCGGTCGACGAGCTTGCGGGCCACTCGGCCCGGGTCGGAGCGCACCTGATGGACGATGAGAAGAATCTTACGGGACATGGCTGGCGAATTTAGCCGCAGGGAGGATAGATGACAATCTGCTGATGAGCTTGGATTTCAAAGGTTGATAAAGCGTTCGGAAGGCCCGGCCCTAGGGCGGCGTCTCGGTCTCCGTTGCGTCGACGCCGCTGCGGTAGTTGCTGTCCATGAACCAGCGACGATATTCCCGGTAGGTGACCGGCGGGTGTTTCGCCGCCTCCCCGGCGCCGCGGCAGCTCGGCAGGCAGCTGATCTCATGGTCGAGATTGGGGCTGAAGAAGAACGCCGCCGCATAGCGCTCGGCGGCACTGTCGTTCACCGCCATGTGCTGGGTCGAGAGCAGGCGATCGTTGCTCCAGCGCCTGAGCATGTCGCCGGAGTTGACGATGAAGCCGTCCGCCACCTCGGGTGCTACGCGCCATTCCCCCTCGGGCGTCCGGATGTGCAAGCCCGGCGCGCCGTGGGTCGCCAGCACGGTCAGGAAGGAGGCGTCCGTGTGCGGCGCGATGCCGAACTGGTTTGCCTCGCGGCGGAGTGGCGGGTAGTGCGAGAGCCTGAGGCTCGCCTGCGGCCAGCGGAAGGCTGCCCCGAAATAATCGGGATCGAGGTCGAGGGCATAGAGCGGCAGCAAGCGGTGGGCGAAGGCCTCCACCGTCGCATAGTAGTCAAGCACCGTCTCGCGGAAGCCGGTTAGATCCTCCGGCCACTGGTTGGGGCACTCGTAACCGGCGGCCTCGGCCGGGTCGGCGTCCGCCGGTGGCGCTTCGCGCTCGACGAAGAAGGCCTCGTTCAGGTCCGGCCGGTCGTTCTCGTTGATGGTCGAGGTCTTGATCGAATATGCGGCCGACGGCAAATACCCGGCATAACTCTCGGCGAAGCGAACGCGGAGCTTGTCGTCGAGCGGCAGTTCGTGAAAACGACGGGCCTGGGAGAAGACCGCGGCAATCTTCTCTCGCGGCACGCCGTGATTGACCACCGCGACGAAGCCCAGCTGCTCCAAGGCCTCGCGCAGCGCCGCTGCCGCGGCCGCCGTCGCGCCTTCGTCGCCGGCGAGATAGGCCCCGAGATCGATCACCGGCAGATCTAGCACTTCCGGCGCGCTCGCCGAACCCCTCTCAAGCATCATCCCCTCTCCGATCCAGGCGTCAGAGGATACACGACAAGTTTCCTGGCCGAGAAGCGCCCGCTCATGGATAAGCGGCGGCCTTAGTCGCGAGAACGTCCGGACCTCGGGGCACGCGCGCCATCGCCACCGAGTCGTAAGAACGGCACGAAATAACCACTGTCGGGATCTAGGCGCCTTCCAATATACCGTCGCGTCTCGACCGTTTCATGGTGCCCCTCCTGGCGGGCCATCGCATCAAAGCGGCATTGCCTTCCCAACAGCTGAAACGGCTCCGGCCTGGCTCGACCTTGGTGGCACCGATGGAGCTTCGGCAAACGCGATCTCGCTAACGAGCAGTAAACTGGAGCAAGATATGTTATTTTCTTGATTCGCGCCGGGAAAACGGGACGACGCCGATCATGGCAGACGAACTGGAAACCGATGAGGTCGCGGAGCTCGAGTCAGGCGAGGCGCTCGGCGATTGGAGAAGTGCGGAGTATGGGCGCCGACGATATCGACGCTGGCAAATCAATGAGCACGCGAGAGCGCGGAACTCAGGGTCGGATCACGCCTGTTTGGTACGAGACATATCTCCCGGGGGATCTCGCATAGAGTTCGATGGCTCGACCGCTCTGGCAGTGAACGACAGAGTCATTCTGGAACTTGAAGGATATTATCCGCTGCTTTGCGAAGTGCGAAGCAATCTGGACGGAAGCCTGGGCCTCGCGTTCCTTCACGATGTCCAGGGCCAACAGAGCTTGGCAAACTGGCTGACGCTCAAGGAGTATGGGAGGCGTCGCGATCGACGCAAGAATATAGAGACTGAGGCGAGGATTCATCGAGATGAGCTGGAACTTGCGTGTATCACGCAGAACGTTTCGCTCGGCGGTGCTAAAGCGAAACTCGAAGAGGCCGCGGAATTGGCGTTGGGAGCAGCCGTTGCTTTCGAAATCCAGGGACTGATGCCCATCCCCGCCCACATCAGACGCAAGATTCAAGACACCGTCAGCGTTCGGTTCGATCATTCGCCGGCGACGCAAAACGCTTTGCGTGATTGGTTGCAGCAAGTGCCCTTTTGAACCGTGCCTCAGGATAGACCGACCAGCTTTCGACGTTGCCGCATCGGGACTCGAGCGGCGCCGGGACGGCAGAATCCAGCCAAGTAAGCATGCGCGGCAACTCTGACGATCGCGCGCGGTTTCATCCGCCCTCTTGATGCGGCTTGGAGCCGCGTAGGAGGGACGTTGCGCTGTCCTACTGTCCCCTGAACTCCGGTTTCTCGCGGGCAGGGAAGGCGTCGGCGCCGGCCTCGTTGTCGGCGGTGCCGTAGGTCGCGATCAGGCCCTCGGTCTCGAGCGCCAGCGCGGTCTCGAGCTCGGCCAGCGTCACCCGGTTCAGCACCTTCTTGGCAAGCGCCACCGAGACCGGCGCGTTGGCGGCGATCTCGGCCGCCAGTGCGCGGGCCCGCGTTTCGAGCTCGGCGCCCGGGACGACTTCGTCGACGAGGCCGATCGCGAGCGCCCGGCCGGCGTCGATCTGACGGCCGGTGTAGATCAGTTGCTTGGCTTGGCTGGGTCCCACGATGCGGGGCAGCAGCAGGCTGGCGCCGCCGGAGATGAAACGGCCGATGGTGACCTCGGGAAAGCCGAAGCGGGCCTCCTCGGCGGCCAGCCGCAGGTCGGCGGCGAGCGCGATTTCGACCCCGCCGCCCAGCGCATAGCCGTTGATCGCGGCGACGATCGGCATCGGTGCCTGGATCAGCTCGCGGGCGAGCTGCTGCTGATTGCGCTCGATTCGCTGGCGGGTCTGGGCCTGGCTCTCGCCGCGCCAGGCGGTCTCCTTCAAGTCGGCGCCGACGCAGAAGGCGCGGCCGTTGCCGGTCAGAATCGCGGCGCGGATGCCGTCGAGGCTCTGCAGATCGCGGACCGCATCGACCAGCTCGCCCCACATCGGCTGGTTGAGGGCGTTCAGGACCTCCGGCCGGTCGAGACGGATGGTGGCGAGCGGGGCCGCGACCTCGACCTGCACATGCTCCGCCATCCGTCCCTCCTTCGCTAGTTCGCTGCCGTCTCGGCCAGGAGACGCGCGGCGTTTTCGCCCATCAGTTTGGGCAGGACTTCCGGCTTCAGCGGCAGGGCCCGGGCCTCGGCGACGGCACGGGCGACGGGGATCATCGAATCGGTGGCAAAGAGCACCCGGTCTTGCAGCAGGCTGTCGGCGAAGCGCAGGAAAACCTCCCAGCCGCTCCCTGCCATGGCCAGATACTTGGGCGCGATGCCGCCGATCTCGAGGTAGAGGCTCGGGTGCTTGCGGGCGATCGCGACGCTCTCGGCCACCCAGGGCCAGCCGCCGTGGTTGAGGACGACCACGAGGCCCGGAAAATCGCAGGCGACGTCGTCGAGATAGAGCGGTCGGCCGTAATCCATGGCGCGGTCGCTCGAATAGTTGATGCCGGTGTGGACCGTGACGGGCACGCCGTATTCCAGGCATTTCAGGTAGAGGGGGTAGTACTTGCGGTGGTTGGCATGGAGGCCGCTGGCGAAGGGTTGTAGATTGAGTCCAAGCAAGCCCAGCTCCTCGACCGCGCGCTTCAGCTCGTCTACGGCGGCGAAGCCGGTGAAGCGGTCGGGATGGCGGCGCACCAGCGCGGCCACCCGATCGTTGTCCTGTCGGTAGTCGCCCGAGGCCCACTCGGCCTGGATCACCGCCCGCTCGATGCCGGCAGCCTCCAGCTCGGCCACGAGCTCGTCCTCGCCGTAGGAGACCGCCTCCAGGTCGAAGACCGCGGTATAGCGGCGCATGTAGTCGGCCCGGTCGCGGGCCCGGTCCGGCTTCGGCAGCTGCACCCGGAAGTCGATCACCATGACGGCACTCGGCGCCTCCTCCTGCGACCGGGCGAAGTATGACCGAGGCCGGCTCCGGGCGTCTATAGCCCCCTGGCGACGCGGAAGCCGACGGCATAGTGGCGGCCGTCGGGGAGGTCCCAGTGCCGGTCCGCCGAACGCAAAGCCCGGGGCGACTCGTTCCAGGCGCCACCGCGCAGGACCCGGCCTTCGCAGGCGTCGCCGCTGCGGGCACCGCCGTCGCTCGCTGCGCCGGCGTAGCTTCTGGCCCAGCAGTCCTCGACCCATTCCCAGACGTTGCCGATCAGGTCGTGAAGGCCGAAGGCGTTGGCGCGGTAGCTGCCGACGGGCGCGGTGTTGAGATGGCCATCATCGCAAGGTGCTACCCGCCAGCCGGGGTGGCGTTGCCGCGCCCGTTGGTCGGCGCCGTTGGCGTGGCGGCAGATCTCGGCCTCGCTTCGATCGTCGCCCCAGGGGCGCCGTTCCGAGCCGCCGGCGCGGGCGGCGTATTCCCACTCGGCCTCGCTCAACAGGCGATAGGCCTTGCCGGTGCGCTTGGAGATCCAG
Source organism: Alphaproteobacteria bacterium (assembly GCA_030746295.1). The sequence goes on from JASLMY010000153.1 coordinate 10,346, forward strand.
GCGATGTAGGCCTTGGCGTCGTCCCAGCCGACGTCGATCACCGGCCGCCGGCCGCGGCCCCAGCCCCGGTCGTCCGGCCGATGGCCGTTGCAGCCGCCGTCCCTTACGCAGGCCTCCCATTCGGCGAAGCTGACCTCGAACTTGCCGACGGCGAAGGGCGCCTGAATCGTCACTCGGTGCTGGGGCCCCTCGTCCGCGCCGCGCCCCGCCTCGTCGGCGGGCGAGCCCATCAGGAACGATCCCGCCGGCAGCACCACCATCTCCGGGCAGCGCTCGCAGTCGCGGAAACTGTCGCCCGCGGCTCTGCCTTCGGGGTAGGTGCCCACGGCCGGCGTCGGCCCGGGCCCGCCGGACGGTTTCGCCGCCCCCTTGGCCGCCAGGCGTCGCTTTCGCTCGGCCGCCCGCCAGGCGCCGCGTTCCTGCAAAAGCGGGGCGTAGACGTAGCCGAGGCTCTCGCCCTGGCGCTCGACCTTGAGCCACTTGCCGTCCGCCGTCTTGCCGGCGACGTAAATCTCGGTGCCGGCCGCCAGGCTCAACACGCCAGCACCGCCGACGGCGGGGGCATCGCGGACGAGGGCGTCCTTCACCGCGACATAGGTCGCCTCCACCGGCTGCAAGCCCGCCTCCAGCTGGCGTGAGCGTGGCAGCGTAGCGACCTGTCGCAGTGTCTCCAGCCGGTTCCGCGCCAGGTCTGCGAAGAGGCCGTCGGGGAACTTCTTCAGATACGCTTCGAAGTCCGCGGCATGCTCGCTATCCTTGACCGAGCGCCAGAAGAGCGCCTCCATGTTGGGTTTGGGCGCAGCCTCGGGCTTGGCAGGCCTTCGAGTGCCGGCCGCGTCTCCTTCGAGGCGAAAGACGAAATCGCCCTCGTTGAAGTGGACGTCGTGCAGCTTGCCGTATTGCGGTGTCTGTGCCGCGTCGGTGAGCGAAGCGACCTTCTGCGAGAGATAGAGCCCCAACTCGTCGCCGGTGACGAAGCCGTCGTCGGTGACGTCGGCGTCCTCGGCGCCCGAGAGCGCACGCAGGAAGAGGGTCCGGAACGAGCCGTCGTCGCGGACCTGCTGGCCGGCCGTGCCGGAGGTGATGAACTGGCGCACGGGCTGGGTGGTCTTGGCCGAGATCGCCGCCGGCACGGCGCCCGAGCGGGCCGAGAAGATGGTGCCCGAGAAACAGGCGTCGAAGACGCTCAAGACATGGGTCGCGTCGGCCAGCCGCATCAGGCTTTCGAAGGACCGCATGTGCAGCGCCACCAGCTTGAAGCGCGGGTCGGTCGGCGGTGGCGCGTCGGCCGGGACCAGGAAACCCTCGCCGGCGATCGAATGACCGTGGCCGGCGTACCAGAGAAAGAGCCGGGCATCGAAGTCGCGACCCTTGAGGACGAAGAACTCTTCCAAGGCTTGGGCCATCTCGGCGCCCTTGAGGTCGGTCATCAAGGTGACCTCGAAACCCCGGGCCCGGAACGCCTCGGCGACCGCCTTGGCGTCGGCGACGGCGTTCTGCAGCCGGGGCCAGCCAGCCGCGTAGTCGTCGATGCCGATCACCAGGGCGTACGAGCGGTCGTAGAGGTCGGCGACGTCGACGTTCGACGCCGCGTCGGCGCGTGGCGCCGGGCCGAAGAGCAACAGTGCCGAGAGCATCGCGGCCAGCCGGGCCGCGCGACGTGTCAACGCCGGAGTAAAAGTACACCACTGGCCGGCGTAAAAATGCATCACCTGCTGTGAAGCAGAATCCGGTGTTGCGGGTTGTCCCGGCAGTCCATAGGAGGGCCCCGCGCTGCTTCGTGTAGCGCTATGCGTTACGCGAAGCGAAGCAGCGCGGGAGGTGCCTGTG
>JASLMY010000154.1 GCA_030746295.1 Alphaproteobacteria bacterium
TCTTCCTGTCCGAGCACATCGGCGGCGCGCACCGGGCCGGAAGCGACCGTGTAGTCGACATGGACCCGGTCCGCCGGGCCGCGTAGGCCGTCCGGGTTTCGGGCCCCGCTCGGTCCGTCCGAGCGCCGCGTCCGGTCGAAAACGACGACCCGATCGGCGCCCATCGCCTGCTTCAGCAGCGCCTCAATCTCCAAATCGTAGACGCTTTCCACCGCCGCGTCGTCATAGAGGTCGTCGACCGCCGTCTGGTGCCGCCTGAGCTCGAAGCCCTGGCGGTCCAACGCCAGCGTGGGCGCCTCGGGGCGCATGTCGTGGATCGTCACCTCGCGCGCCTCGGTCTCGAAATGGACCTCGGGCGCGCCACCGGTGAGCGCGGAGCTCTTGAAATAGGGCTTCTCGTCCTGCGGTACGATGAAGGTCAGCTGAGCGCGAACCTCGTCGGTGCCTCGGCTCGACATTTCCGAATTGCTTCCGCTTCGGGATTTCAACTGGTTCATTCGACGTTTCCTCGGATGACACTTTGCCAAGAAATAGTGACGCGGCCCGGAATTGTCACCGGTGTTGGCCAACTCGGCGGGCGTTGGCAATGATTGGGACCCAGCGACAGCTTGGTCCGTCCACCGCCTCGATGCTAGGCTCGACGCCCCGATCGAACTGCAATTCCTTGGGAGAAGGCGCATGAGTTCGGCCCTCGACGGTATCCGCATCATCGACATGACGCACAATCAGGCCGGCCCCGCCTGCACCCAGATCCTGGGCTTTCTGGGCGCCGACGTCATCAAGCTTGAGGAGCCCGGCAAAGGCGACGTCGCCCGCACCAACCTGGCCGACCAAGAGGGCGACAGCCTCTTTTTCCTGAGCTTCAACGCCAACAAGCGGAGCCTGACGCTGAACCTCAAGAGCGACGAGGGCAAGGCCCTCTTCAAGCAGGTGATCGCCGGCGCCGACGTGCTGGTGGAGAACTTCTCGCCCGGCGCCCTCGACCGCCTCGGCCTCGGTTGGGAGGTCCTGCGCGAGCTCAACCCGCGGCTGATCTACGCCACCATCAAGGGCTTCGGCACCTACGGCCCCTACAGCGACTACAAGAGCTTCGAGCCGATCGCCCAGGCCATGGGCGGGGCGATGAGCGTCACCGGCTTTCCCGGCAACCCGCCGACCTTCGTCTGGCCCTCGATCGGCGATTCCGGCACCGGCATGCATATGGCGATCGGCATCCTGGCCGCCTTGCAGCAGCGCAACGGCAGCGGCCAGGGGCAGCATGTCGAGGTCTCGATGCAGGACGCGGTCGTCAACCTGATCCGGATCAGCCTGCGCGACCACCAACGCTTCGGCGAGATCCAACAGCGCAACGGCAACCAGTTGGGCCAGACGGTGCCCGGCAAGACCTACCCTTGCCACCCGGGCGGCGAGGACGATCACGTCTTCCTGTTCGTGCAGCCGCAGATGTGGCGTGCCTTCCTGGGCGTGATCGGCGAGCCGGAGCTGGCCGACGACCCCCGCTTCGAGACCCCGGCGGCCCGCTGGGAGAACCGCGGGGCGCTGGATGCCCTGGTCGAGGACTGGACCCGGGCCCGCCCCAAGCACGAGGTGATGCGGCTGATGGGCGAGGCGGGTGTGCCCTGCGGCGCCTGTCAGAGCACCGGCGAGGTGCTTGCCGACCCCCACCTCGAGGCGCGCGAGATGATCGTCGACGTCGACTATCCCGGCCGCGGCACCTATCAGCTGGTCGGCTGCCCGATCAAGCTCTCGGACTCGCCGGCCGAGATCCGGCGGCCGCCGCAACTGGGCGAGCACAGCGATGCCGTGCTGGCCGAGCTCTGCGATCTCGACGCGGCGGAGCTGGTGCGGCTGAAAGAGGCGGGCGTCGTCTGACGCCTCAACACGTCGGCTCGGGCCAGCGGCGGTGCAGCCAGAGCCATTGCTCCGGCCGCTCGCGGATCCAGCCTTCGAGAAGGCGGTTGATCTTGGTCGTCAACGTCAGGACGTCGGCTGCCCGGTCGTCGCTTGCCGGCAGCTCGAGCGGTGCCAGGATGGTGACCCGGAAACGGGCGCCGTCGAGCCGCTCCGAGCGGGCCGGCAGCAACGGCAGGCGATAGCGCAGCGCCAGCTCGGCCGGCGTCGGCGCGGTCATCGCGGGACGGCAGAAGAAGGGCGCGGCGATGCCCTCGCTGAACCGCTGGTCGACCAGCATGCCGACCGTGCGGCCGGCCTTGATCAGACGGATGAGGCGGCGCGTGCCCTCGCTTCCCTTCGCCACCAGCTCGATGCCCGCCGTCGCCCGGGCACGAGCCACCATCGCCTCGACCAGCGGGTTGTTGGCGACCCGGTGGACGATGCCCATCTCGCCGCCGACGGCGACGAAGACGCGGGGCAGCAGCTCCCAGTTGCCGAGATGGGCGGAAACGAAGAGGACGCCGGCGCCCGAGTCGACGGCAGCCCTGAGGTGCTCGGCGCCGACGACCTCGACGCGGTCGTCCCCCGTCACGGCCGCCTCCAACGCGTCCAGATGACCGAGCTCGGCGACGGTCCGGCCCAGGTTCTCCCACATCCCGGCGACGATGCGACGGCGCTCCGCCGCCGCGATCTCGGGCAAGGCGACGGCGAGGTTGCGGTCGGCGCGCCGGCTGGCGGCGGCGAACAGCCTGCCGGCGAGCCGGCCGAGGCGGCCGCCGAGCGCCGAAGCGGCGTCGATCGGCAGCGAGCGGCAGAGGCCCAGCAGCGCCCACGCGCCCGCGGCCTCGAGCCGGTAGCGGAGCGGCTGCGCCAAGGGCCGCGCCCGCGCCGCCGCTTCAGCCATCGCCCGCGACCCCGGCCAGCAACGCGGTCACCGCCGCCGGCGCCTCGAATTCGAGCCTGACATCGACCACATCGACCATGGCGCGGGCTTCTTCCGGCAGGCGGACGAAGTCCTTGGCCGTCGTCAAGAGCCGGGCTTCGTGTCGGCTGGCGGCCTCGACCAGGCGCATGATCTCGTCGCTGTCGTAGACGTGATGGTCGGCGAAGCGGTGTCCCTCCACCACCTCGACGCCCATGGCCACCAGGGTCTCGAAGAACTTCTCCGGCCGGCCGATGCCGGCGAAGGCGACGGCGGGCCCGCCAGCCAGGCGCTCCGCCTCGATCGTCGGCACGAGACGCGCCGGCAAGAGGGGGCGGTCGCCGACGATCGATCGCGGCACCCGACGGCTCTCCGGCAGGGCGGTCTCGATCCAGACCACGGCGTCGGCCCGCACCAGGCCCCGCGCCACCGGCTCGCGAAGCGGCCCGGCAGGCATCAGGCGGCCGTTGCCGAAACCGTAACCGGCATCGACGACCACGAACGAGAGGTCCTTCGCCAGCGACGGGTTCTGGAAGCCGTCGTCCAGGACGACGCAGTCGGCGCCGGCGGCGACCGCCGCCTCGGCCCCGGCGACCCGGTCGCGCGCCACCCAGGTCGGCGCCTGCCGGGCCAAGAGCAGCGCCTCGTCGCCGACCGCCGCCGCCGGCTCTCGTCCCGAGACCCGGAGCGGCCCGGCCTCGCGGCCGCCATAACCGCGGGTGAGGAAATGCGGCTGCCGGCCGAGCTGGCGCAGAAGCCCGACAAGGGCGAGTGCGGTCGGGGTCTTGCCGGCACCGCCGGCGACCAGATTGCCGACGCAGAGCACCGGAACCCCGATCCGCCGCGGCGTGCGGGCCGCTCGCGACAACAGCGCGCCCGCCTCGTAGAGGTGCGACAGCGGCGCCAGCAGCCTGGCCGTGGCCCCGTCGTGGCGCCAGAACTCAGGCGCGCGCATAAGCGTCGTCGGCGTCGTGCTGTTCGAGGTAGGGAACGATCTTCTCGACCAAGGCCTCGCGGACCCTCTCGCCCTCCTCGGTCAGGCGCAGGCCGGCCTCGGCCTGCCGGGCGACGCGGCGGGGATCGCCCAAGAGCCGGGCGAGCTCTTCTTCCAAGCCCTTGACGTCCGCCACCTGGATCGCCGCCTCGACCTCGTCGAGGTTGCGGACGCTCTCCTCGAAGTTCTCCATATGGGGCCCGAACAGCACCGCGCAGTCGAGCCGCGCCGCTTCCAAGGGGTTGTGGCCGCCGTGACCGACCAGCGAGCCGCCGACGAAGGCGATACTGACCGCCCGGTAAAAGACACCGAGCTCGCCCAGCGTATCGGCGACGTAGATCTCGGTGTCGGTCGTGATCGGCTCCATGCCGGCGCGGCGGCTGACGCCGGTCAAGCTGCGCCTCAGCGCGTCGCGGATCTCCTCGCCGCGCTCGGGGTGGCGTGGCGCGATGATCGTCAGAAGGCCCGGAAACCGACCCTTCAAAGACTGGTGGACGCGGGCGATCAGAGCTTCCTCGCCCGGATGCGTGCTGGCCGCGAGCCAGCAGGGCCGGCCCTCGACGGCACGGCTGATGCGATCGAGCTCGCGCTCGTCGGCCGGCAACGGCAGCGCCCCCGACTTCAGGTTGCCGACCCAGGTGACGTTGTCGGCGCCGAGCGTGCCCAGGCGGCCGGCATCGGGCAGGCTCTGCGCGATACAGAGATCGAAACAGCCGAGCATGGTCCTGACGAGGCTGGGCGCGCGCGACCAGCGTTTGAACGAGGTCTCCGAGATCCGGGCGTTGACCAGGATCATCGGGATTTCCATCTCATAGGTCTCGAGCACCAGGTTGGGCCAGAACTCCGACTCGACCCAGATCGCCAGATCGGGATGCCAATGGTCGAGAAAGTTCCTGACCGCCGTCAGCTGATCGATGGGCACGTATTGATGCTCGGCCTGCTTCAGCAACCGCTTGGCCATCAGCTTGGCCGAGGTCACGGTTCCGGTCGTCAGCAGGAAATGGAGCCGGTCGTCGCGTGCCAGCAGACCCTCGATCAGGGTCAAGGCCGACATCGACTCGCCGACGCTGGCGGCATGCACCCAGACCAGAAAGCCGAGCGGCCGCGGCCGCGTCGGATAGCCCCGGCGCTCGCCGATCCGGATCGGATCTTCCTTGCCCTCCCTCAGCCGCCGGCTCATGTGGCGGTTGATGAAGGGTTTCAGCAGGAAGGTCAGGATACGGTAGAGTACCGCCATCATCGCCTTCCGGTCCTCGCTACACCTGCCCGAGGGTGGGCAACTGGCGACATTCTAATGCATGTTCGGCCCGAGCTTAACCTCCCGCTCGCCGGCGCCGGGGCTGTCGCGGGCAACGCCAAACGGCGTCCGAATTTCAGGTGCCGACCTCGCGCAGCCCCGCCCCGGCGCCCGTGTCGGCGAACTGGAGCGCGTGCAGGCGCGCGTAGAGGCCGCCCTTGGCAACGAGCTCTTGGTGGCTGCCGACCTCGACGATGCGGCCCTTGTCCATGACGTAGATGGTATCGGCCGCCACCACGGTGGCCAGGCGGTGCGCGATCACCAGGGTGGTGCGGTCCCGCATCAGGCGGCGAAGCGCGGCCTGGACTTGCGCATCCGATTCGGAATCGAGGGCCGAGGTGGCCTCATCCAGCAGCAGGATCGGCGCGTCCCGGACCATGGCGCGGGCGATCGCGATGCGCTGGCGCTGGCCGCCGGAGAGCTTGAGGCCGTCCTCGCCGACGATCGTCTGATAGCCATCGGCCAACGCCTCGATGAAATCGTGCGCGTCCGCGGCCCTTGCGGCGGCGATGATCTCCGTCTCGGAGGCGCCGGGCCGGCCATAGGCGATATTGGCCAGGACCGTATCGTCGAAGAGCGTCGCCTCTTGGCTCACCAGCGCGATCGCCTGGCGGAGCGAGCTGAGCGTCACTCCGCGCACCTCCTGGCCGTCGATGCCGATGCTCCCGCCGCTCGCATCGTAGAAGCGGGGAATCAGGTTCAGGAGCGTCGACTTGCCGGCCCCGGACGGCCCGACCAGCGCCACGGTGGCTCCGGCCGGCACCGTCATCGAGACGTCTTCGAGGGCCGGCAGCTCGTCGCCGTAGCTGAAGGAGACGCTCTCCAGCCGGATCTCGCCGCCGCCGACCGCCAGCGCCCGCGCGTCCGCCGCCTCGCCAATCTCGGGGCGGACGTCCAACATGGCGAAGACCCGCTCGGCCGCCGCCAGGCCCTCGTGCAAGGCGTTGTGCAGCTTGGCCAAGCCCTTGATCGGCTGGTAGGCCATCAACAGGGCGCCAAGAAACGAAGTGAAGGCGCCGAGCGTGATCTCGCCCGCCTGCGCCTGCCAGCCGCCGTAGAGGATTGCCACGGCGACGGCAACGCCGCTCAAGCTCTCCATGATCGGACTTGCCGCCGCCCGGGTCCTGAGGCCCCGCATCAAGGCCTTCAGCCGCTTTCGAATCACCACTTCGGCGCGGTTCGTCTCGTGCGTCTCCATGCCGTAGGCCTTGACGAGGCGCGCGCCCTCGAAGGTCTCGGCGAGATGGCGGGCGAGGTCCCCGGTCGCGATCTGGGTGCGGCTGACGGCGCGGCGCATCCGTCGGCCCAACACGCGCATGGCAATCCCCGCCGAGGGCAGGATGACTAGGCTGGCCAGCGCCAGCTTCCAGTCCTGCACGAACATCACCGCGACCAGGGCCAGCACCGTCAGGCCATCCTTGAGGATTCCGGTGATGGCGCGGGAGACGGCGTTGCGCAGCAGGCCGGCGTCGTAAAGAAAGCTGGAGATCAGCTTGCCGGTGTGGACCCGGTGCAGGTAGGCCAGGTCGGCCGCGATCAGGTGGCGGTACAACCTGAGCTGGATATCGGCGATGACGCCCTGGCCCACGGCCGCCATCAAGACCTGCTGCGCATAGCCCGCCACCCCCCTGAGGAGGGCGATTGCGATCACCGCCAGCGGCAAAAGCCAGAGCATGGTCCGGGAGCCGGCGACGAAGATCTCATCGATCGCCGGTTGCAACAGCCAGGCGTTGGCCCCGGTCCCGGCCGCCACCACGAGCATGGCCAAGGCGGCCAGTCCCAGCTTGCCGACATAGGCCCGGACATGCTCGCCGACCAGACGGCGCAGCAATGGCCAACTCTGTTGCGGCATCACCTCGGGGCTCTGGTGGGGGCTGGTCAAGCGAGGAATCCGCGCCGGTTATCGCTGTACCAAGTTACCATGGCGGTGGATTCGCCGGCAAATCGGTGCCTCCGGGAGCGCCCCCGGGGCGACGATCGCGGCCGCGGCGGCCGCCGGTCAGCGGAAAGCGGCGATGACCGCCTGCCACTGGCGCAGGAAGCGCTCCTTGTCGTCGAAGTGGATGCTCATCCAGAACTGCCGCGCGCCGGCCTCGATGGCGTCGTTCAGCTTGGCAACGCAATCATCCACCGTGCCGGCGACGGCGAACCGCTCGGCGAGGTAGTCGGTGAGGCCGAGCTCGTCGATCAGCTCACGGTTGCTGCTGTCCGGCTTGTCGTGCTGGTCGGAACGGTAGCGCTCCCCCAGTGCCACGACCCGGTCGTGCAACTCGGCCGGGATGTGCTTGCCCTCGGTCGTGAAGCGGCTCAAGTGGCTGCCGGCAGAGGCCAGGGTCATGGCGATCTCGTCGATCGCCAGGCGGCGGTCGTCGCGGATGTTGGTGAGCGGCAGCCACCACATGTCGACGTCATTCAGCCGGCGGCCCGCGGCCTTGGCGCCGCGCTCGACCTGGGCGATCGAATCCCGGACGATGTCAGGCGTCAGGCCGGTGTTGATGATCACGCCATCGGCGATCTCGCCGGCAAGATGCAGCATCTTCGGGCCCGAGGCGGCGAGGTAGATCGGCACCTTCTTCTGCCGCCAGGTCAGGCAGACCGGACGGCCCTGCCATTCGGAGGACCCGGTTTCCAAGAGCTCGCGGACGGTCGTGACATAGGCACGAAGACGCGCCCGCGTCGACGGGCGCAGGCCCAGGTTCAAGACCGCGCTGTCGCCGGTGCCGATGCCCAGCATGGTCCGCCCCGGTGCCATCTCGTCTAGCGTTGCCGCCGCCCCGGCGGCGATCGCCGGGTGGCGGGTCAACGGGTTGATGACCCGGGGGCCGAGCCGAACCTTCTCGGTGTGCGCCGCGCAAAGCGCCAGGCACATGTAAACGTCCCGGTAGAGAGATTGGGAATCGGCGATGCCGACGATGTCGAAGCCGACCTCTTCGGCGATTTGAGTCCATTCGAGCGTTTCCTGGGCCGCGTTCGCCAGGTAGTTGACGCCAAAACGGATCGGCCCCGACGGATCTTTCGTCATCTCCCCCCGTCCCTCGTCTATTGCTTGGCCAGCATGCGCCGCTCCATCCGGCTCAAGAGCCGCACCAACGGCCACAGCATCGCCAGATAGACCAGCGCGGCGATGATCAGCGGCGTCGGGTTGTAGGTGATCCCCTGCGACACCCGGGCCATGCGCAACAGCTCCGGCAGGGCGACGACGCTGGCCAGCGCCGTGAACTTGATGACCTCCAGCGTGTTGCTGGTGAGGTCCGGCGCCACGTTGCGCGCGGCCTGCGGCAGGATGACGTAGGCCATCGTCTGCAGGCCGTTGAGCCCGGTCGAGCGCGCCGCCTCCCACTGGCCGCGACCGACGCTCTCGATTCCGGCGCGGAAGATCTCGCCGTAGTAGCTGGAGGTGTTCAACAGGAAGGCGATCAGCACGGCGACGAAGTTCGGCACCTCCACGCCCAGGAACGGCAAGCCGTAGAACACCAGGATCAACAGCACCAGCGGCGGGAAAGCGCGGAAGAAGTCGACATAGGCGATCAGCAGCCAGTTGAGCCAGCGGATATGGAAACTGTAGGCAACGGCGACCGCGAGCCCGCCGATGACGCCGAGCGGCACCACCACCAGGCAGAGCCGAATCGTCATCCAGAAGCCCTGCAGCAGCAACGGATAGACCTTCACCAGGACGTCGATGTTGAAGAAATTCTGCAGCAGTTGATCCATGACCGCCGCCTCAACGCTTCCAGGCGAAGCGGGTCTCGACCCACCGGCTCAAGATCACCAATGGCAAGAAGATGACGAGATAAGCGATCGCCGCCATCGTCAGCGGTGTCGTGTTGGCGGCGAAACCTTGCGCCGCGCCGGCCTCGCTCAGGATCTCCTGCACCGCGACCACCGAGGCGATGGCCGTGCTCTTGGTGATGACGATGGTGCGGTTGGTCAGCGGCGGAATGGTCAACCGGACCGCCTGCGGCAGCACCACGTCACGCAGTGATTGGAAAAAGCTCAATCCGGTGGAGCGCGCCGCCTCCCACTGGCCGCGATCGACCGAGAGGATGCCGGCCCAGTAAATCTCCTCGGCGAACGACGCCAGGACCAGGGTCAGGGACAGCCAGGCGACCACGAAGCCGGACATCTGGATGCCGACGAAGGGCAGCGCGAAGTAGAAGATGATCATGATCACGATCGGCGGCAGGGCCCGAAAGGCGTCTACCACCATGATGATGAGCCAGTTGAGCGGCCGGATCTGAAAGGCCCGGGCGACCGCTAGGACGAGACCGAGGACGAGGCCGCTGACCACGACCAGGGCGGCCAGATGCAGGGTGACGTATAAACCGTCGATAATCGACGGCAGGTACTTCACCATCACGTTCAGGTCGAAGAAGTTGTCGATGATCCGGTCCATTGCCAGCGCCTAGTGGACAAAATCCAACATGCGGCACCCTCGGATCAGTGGCCGGTGACGCGGGCGAGGAATTCGCGCGTTCGCTCGCGCTCGGGCGCGTCGAAGATCTGCTCGGGGCTACCCGCCTCGACCACCTCGCCCTCGTCCATGAAGAGGACGCGGTCGGCGGCCTCCTTGGCGAAGCGCATCTCGTGGCTGACCACGACCATGGTCATGCCGGACTCGCGCATCCGCCGCATGACTTCGAGGACGCTGCCGACGAGCTCGGGGTCGAGGGCGCTCGTCGGCTCGTCGAAGAGCATGATCTTGGGCTCCAGCGCCAGGGCCCGGGCGATCGCGACGCGCTGCTGCTGGCCGCCGGAAAGCTCGTTCGGGTACGAGGCGGCCTTCTCGGCCAGGCCGACGCCGGCGAGCGCCGCCTGGCCGCGCGCCTCGGCGTCGCCGCGCGAGAGCTTCAAGACCCGGCGTAGCGCCAAGGTGACGTTGCCGAGTGCCGTCATGTGCGGATAGAGGTTGAAGGACTGGAACACCATGCCGATCTGGCGGCGCACCTCGTTGATGTCGACGTTCTTGGCCAGGATGTCGACGCCGTCAACGACGACGCGGCCGGCCGTCGGTTCCTCCAGCCGGTTGCAGCACCTCAGGAGCGTGCTCTTGCCGGAGCCCGAAGGCCCGATGATGAAGACGAGCTCCTGGCGTTGAACCGCCAGGTCGACGCCCTTCAGCGCCTCCACGGTCCCGAAGGACTTGTGAACGCCGCTGGCGTCGAGGATCGGCGCCTGTTCGCTCATTGGGCCCGGCCTGCCACGATATCGGTTATCAATCGGATGCGAAGCCGGTGCCGAGGGCCGGTCGGTGCCCGGCCCTCGGGCATCAGCTTCGCCCGCGATGGCGCGTGGCCTGCCTCGTCAGCCGCACTTTGGCCGATGGAAGCTGGCATCGTGCCCCTTCACGCCCGGGGCGCCGAAGCCGGCCTCGACGCTGACCATGGAGGAGCCGGCACCGGCCGGCGCCGAGAACCACTTCTCGTGCAGCTTGGAGAAGAAACCGTCGAGCTTCATGCATTCGACGACGTTCTCGATCTTGTTACGAAGCGCCACGTCCTCGAGGCGGAAGGGCGACGAGAAGACGCGGCCGGTCTTGACGACATACGACGTCTTTAGCATCGGGCTCTGCTTGGCGGCCCAGCCCGACGAGCTGCCGCTGGCGATGTTGGCGAAGGCCCGGCCCGACAGCACGGCCTGGATGGCATCGGCGTTCTTGCCGTAGCGCTGCATCGTCCAGCCGTACTTCTCGGCCCGCTCGGTCGCCCACTTGTCGTAGATGTTGCCCTTGTTGACCGAGAGTACCTTGCCCTTCAGATCCTCCAGCTTGGTGATCTCGGGCGCCTCGTTCTTGACCAGGAAGACGATCTCGCTGTCGAGATAGCCCTCCATGAACAGCATCTTCTCCGACCGCTCCGGCGTGACGGTCGTCGGCGCGATGATGAAATCGTACTTCTTGGCATTGAGGCCGGCGAAGATGCCGGACCATTCCTGGTCGACGATCTCGTACTCGACGCCGAGCCGCCGCGCGATCTCGGCGATCATGTCGACGTTGTAGCCCTCGTAGCCGCCGTCGGCCTTGGCCATGACGTGCGGCGCATAGCCGACGTCGGCGGCGACCGTCAGTTTCTCGCCCGCCTGCACCGATCCGGAAATGACGAGACCGGCGGCAAAGACCGCCGCGATCGACCAATTGAACAGATGCTTCATTTGCAGACCCTCCTCCGTCGTTTTTCGACACGTCCCGAGATACCTACATGTCGCAGGACTCGGCCCGTGCCGCTCTCGCTCATGCCTTGGACACCCCCACGGGATGCGCAAGCATCCCCCGTCTCATCGATTGTTTCAAGCGCGGCCCACCGGCCGGACGAACTGTCCGCCACCGGCCGGCCCGGTCACTTGGCCGTCGCCGTAGACCCGATTTCCGCGCACATAGGTCTGACTGACCCGCGCGCCGAAGGCCATGCCGTTGTAAGGGCTCCACTTGACCTTGGAGACCATGCCGGCTTCGTCGAAGGTCCACGCGCTCGGATCGACGATCGCGAAATCGGCATCCGCGCCCGGCTGCAACGCCCCCTTTTTCGGATAAAGACCGAAATGCCGTGACGGCCGCTCCGACAACAGGGCCGCGACCCGGCAGGGGCTCATGCCCCGGTCGGTGACCATCCCGGTATAGAGGGCGTGAAAGATCGTCTCCAGGCCCGGGACGCCGGAGCCGTTCTTGTGGAAGTCCGGGTCCGACTTCTTGGACATCGGCCAGGCGACATGGTCCGAGGAGACGAAGTCGACCTCGTCCCCGACCACCTTTTCCCAAAGCGCCGCCTTGTCCGCGGCCGGGCGGATCGGCGGGTTCTGCTTCAGCCGCGCGCCCTCGCGCAGGACGTCGTCCTCGTCGAAAGTGAGGTACTGCACGCAGGTCTCGGCGCTGACCCTGACGCCCTCCTCGCGATAGCGCTTGACGTGATCGAAGCCGCGGGCGAGCGAGCTATGCACGATGTGGCAGCGCACGCCGGTGACCCGGGCGATCTCGAAGACGGCGACATTGGCGATCAGCTCCGCCACCGCCGGCCGGCTGGC
>JASLMY010000155.1 GCA_030746295.1 Alphaproteobacteria bacterium
CACCGCTTGGCAAGCCGGCGGAGAGCGGCGAGACTAGGCGCCATCGGAGTTGGTCACGAAGGGGAGGAAAGCGATGCCGTATGCGCAAGCCAAGGGCGCGAGGCTCCATTACGAGGTCGCGGGGCGCGGCCATCCGATTATCTTCGTGCACGAGTTCGCCGGCGATCAGCGCAGCTGGGAGCCGCAGGTGCGCTATTTCTCCCGCCGCTACCGCTGCATCACCTACAACGCCCGCGGTTATCCGCCCTCCGAGGTGCCGTCGGCGCCTGCGCTCTACTCGCAGGACAACGCCACCGACGACATCGCCGCCGTTCTGAAGCACCTCAAGGTCAAGAAGGCACATGTGGTCGGGCTCTCCATGGGCGGCTTCGCGGCCCTGCACTTCGCGATCCGCTACCCGCGCCTAGTCTCGGCCGCCGTCGTCGCCGGCTGCGGCTATGGCGCGCCCAAGTCCGAGCGGGCCGGCTTTCGGGCCGAGGTGCGCGAGACCGTCAAGCGCTTCCGGGCCGAGGGCATGGCGGCGGTGGCCAAGGACTACGGCGCCGGCCCGACCCGGGTCCAGCTTCAGAACAAGGATCCCCGCGGCTTCGTCGAGTTCAACGAGCAATTGGCCGAGCACTCGGCCGAGGGCATGGCGCTGACGATGCAGGGCGTCCAGGGCAAGCGGCCCTCGATCTATGACCTGACGGCGAAGATGAAGCAGATCAAGGTGCCGGTGCTGCTGCTGACCGGCGACGAAGACGAGCCCTGCCTCGATGCCAACGTCTATATGAAGCGGATGATCCCGACCTCGGGCCTCACCGTCATGCCGAAGACCGGCCACACCGCCAACCTGGAGGAGCCCGCGGCCTTCAACCAGGCGCTGCAGGAGTTCTTCGCCTCGGCCGAGCAGGGCCGTTGGGGCACCCGCGACCCGCGCTCGCTGTCCGCCAAGCTGTTGACGGTCACCGCGGGCGGCAAAAAGAAGTGATGCCAGCGAACGTTCGAACGGACTCTCGTGGCGTCATCGCGAGGAGGCGAAGCCGACGCCGCGATCCGGTGCCTCTAATACCGTCGAGCCATTGAATCGACTTGTGAGAAGGTGCGCCACGGGGTCATTGCGAGCGAACGAAGAGAGCGCGGAAATCCAGCGGATTTCGATGCCGCGGGTGGACTTCGAGTGTCTTCACGCCGCTCCTGGATCGGGTGGGGGCTACGCCCCTCGCGATGACGCCGCTACAGGCCGAGAAGTCCGTTCATAGGCTCGTTGGTATAAGCTCAAGAACTGGATTGCTTCGCTACGCTCGCAATGACGGCGCGGTGGCCGATCCCGTCTGAACGATTCTTGCCCTAACGACGGAGGCTGGGGCGGACCAGGCGTTCGATCCAGTTTCGGACCTCCAGCCGGCGGACGTCCTGGTTCATGACGTCGTCGTCGATGCCCAGAAGCCAGGCCAGGTCCTTGCGGCTCGGATCCTGGTGCAGGACCTCGAGCTTGTCGACGTAGCTCTCCGCCGCCTCGCGATCGGCGAAGAAGCCGAGCTCGACCAGCTTCCCGATCCGGCAGTAGGTCAGGCGGGCGAGCTCGTGCAGGTCGTATTCCGGGTGGTACTGCAGGCCCCAGAAAGTGCCGCCGCGGTGCGTCACCGCCACGGCCTGGACATGGGTGAAGGCGTTCGAGGCCAGCATCACGGCACCCGCCGGCAGGTGCGTCACCTCGTCGAAGTGGCTGATGAAGGCGTCGAAGACGTTTGCCTTGCCTTCGTACATGGGGTGCGCCCGGCCCTCGGGCGTCAGCTGGATCTTGCGCGCGATGCCCATCTCGCGGCCGCGCGGGTTGGCCTGCACCAGACCGCCCGCCGCCACGACGGCGATCTGCGCCGCCCAGCAGCTACCGAAGCTCGGCACACCGGCTGCGAAGGCGGCCTTGGCGAAGTCGATCTGGCGGTGCACTTGGGGGTCGTCGTCGAAGATGGTGAGGGAGCTGCCGGTCCAGCAGATGCCGTCGTAAGCATCGAGGGCGGTGCCCTGGGGCAGGCCCCCGTCGGCGTCGGCCGGGTAGACGAACTCGACCACGGCGCCGGGTGCGCAATCGACCAGCATGGCTTGGTAAAGGTCACCGGCCGCAGAAGCGCCGCCGCTGGCGAGCTCGGCGCGGCCTTCCTTGGCGTAGCCGTCGACGACCAGGAACCGCAAGCCGTTCGTCATCTTCATACCTCGTCGTTCAGGCGGTCGATCGCCGCCGGCAGGTCCGCCATACGGTCGACCACCGCGTCGGCCGAGGTCGCCGCCCGGTCATGATCGCGCGATCCCGCGAAGAGGACCGCTTTCATGCCCAGCGCCTGCGGCCCCTTGACGTCGTTGTGGTCGCGGTCGCCGACATGCACGATTTCCTCCGGTGCGACGCCCAGCTCGCGCGCCGCGGTCCGGAACATCTCCGGGTGTGGCTTCGAGCGGCCGACCTCGTCGGAAAAGGCGAAGCCGCTGAAATATCTGGCCAGCCCATGGCCGTCGAGGAGCTGGCGCAAGACCCGGCCGGGAGAGACGATGGCATCCGAAGTGACACAGAGCTTGTAGCGACGTGCGAGGTCCCGCAACGCGGCCTCGATGCCGGTTATCGCATCGGGCCGGACTTCCAGCTCCATGACCTCATGCGCCTCGACCAGTGCGGCCAGCTCCGCCTCCGGCAGCTCGCGCCCGAGGCCCGCCAGCAGGATCTCGAGGCGGGTGCGAATGGGCCAGGTGACGTGCTGGTCGTGCCAGACCCTGTTGAAGGCGGCATCGGCGGTGTCGTAGGCCCGATCGACGAGGCCGGGATCCGTCGGTTGGTGGCGTTCGAGTGCCTGCCAGACCAGATGGCGCCGGGCCTCGCGCTTCGAACGCAAGCCCTGGGCCAAGCGCTTCGGCTCGTCCGAATCGTCCTGGATGATGGTATCCCACAGGTCGAAGGATACCGCCCTTATTCGGCCCACATGGCCCTCCCGCCGCCGCCGTCGCACCGCGGCGAGACGTTACTCGCAAAGCGCCCCGGCCGACAACCGGCCCCCGCCTGCGTCGGTTGCACGCCCGGTGGTCGCGTGCATATTGGGTGCAAGTCGGGGGCCGGGACCATGGGCAAGAAATCGAAACTGGGCATCGGGCTCGCTGTCGTCGGCAGCGTCGGCCTCGTCGTCACCGTCGTCGCGACCTTGATGTCGACGGACTTCAATAAATATCGGGGTACCATCGCGGCGCAGGTCAAGGCGGCGACGGGACGCGATTTGGTGATCGCGGGCGATATTGAGCTCGAGTTCGGCTTGACCTCGCGCTTGGCAGTCGACGACGTGCGCCTGGCCAATGCGCCTTGGGGCTCGCGGCCCGAGATGCTGCTGATCGAGCGCCTGGAAGCGGAGGTGCCGCTCCTCTCGCTCGCTTCGGGGGAGCTGGTCGTCGACCGGCTCGTCCTCGTCGGTGCCGATCTCCTGCTGGAGACTGACGAGGCGGGGCGCGGCAACTGGCTCTTCGAGGCCGCCGGCGCGGCGCCGGAGCCGGGCTCGCCGGCCGTGCCGGCCTTGACCGACATCCGCGTCGAGGGTGCGAGCATCACCTACCGTGACGGCGCGCGGCGCCATGCGGTGCGGATCGACCATCTGACGGGCCATGCCGACGGCATGTCGGCGCCTTTGATGCTCGATCTCTCCGGCGGTGTCGATCGACTGCCGTTGAAGCTGGTCGGCCAGCTAGGGGCGATCGGCAGCCTTGACGCCGCCGCTCCCTTTCCGGTGAGCCTGAAGCTGACGTTGGGCGGCCTCGCCATGACGGTCGAAGGACACATTGCCGAACCCCTGGAAGGCAAAGGGCTCGATCTGGCGGTAAAGGCCAGTGCCAAGGACCTGGCCGCCCTATCGGTGCTGGCGGGTAGGAAACTGCCCGAGCTCGGACCGCTGGAGGCCAGCCTGCGCCTCAACGACGACGACAAGGGCTACGTCCTCAACGGCCTCGATGCCAAACTCGGGACCAGCGACCTCGCGGGCGACTTGAGAGTCGCGCTCGGGCCCGAGCGGCCCCGGGTCGACGGCACGGTTGCGAGCCGCCTCCTGGACCTCGACGCGATCCTGGCCGTGGCACCGGGCGGCGCTCCCGCCAAGAAGGCGAAGCCCGACGGCCGCCTCTTTTCGGCAGCGCAGTTGCCTCTTTCGGTTCTCGGCGCCCTGAATGGCGACATCGCCTACAAGGCGGGACAGTTACGCTACGCCGGTCTGACGCTCGGCGACGTGGCGGTGGCCGCAAGGCTGAAGCAGGGCGCCATCGACCTGGCACCGCTGACGGCGACGCTTGCCAACGGGCGCTTGCAGATCGATGCCGCCGTCGACGGGGCGAAGACGCCGGCACCGGCGCGCCTGCGGCTGAAGCTGGAAGGGGCCGACCTCCGCCAGCTCCTGCTCACCGCCGCCGACAGCGACTTGTTGAGCGGCCGTCTCGACGTCAGCCTGGATCTCGTGGGCAGCGGCGGGTCGGTTCGCCAGATCATGGCCGGCCTCGGCGGGCGGGCCAATATGGTGGTCGCCGACGGCTACATCGCCAACCAATACGTCGACCTGATCGCGGCCGACCTCCTGGCCTCGCTGGCGCCCTGGTCGAAGGACGCCAAAGGCGCCAAGCTGCATTGCATCGTCGCCGATCTGCCGATCCGGTCCGGCCTCGCCCGGGCCAAGGTGCTGCTGCTGGATACCGAACGGATGACGGTGACGGGCGAGGGCACGGTGAGCTTGAAGTCGGAGAAGCTGGACCTGAAGCTGAAGCCGAAGCCGAAGGACCCGAGCCTCTTCAGCCTGGCGACGCCGGTCCTGGTCGGCGGTACCATCGCCGAGCCGACCGCGGTGCCCGACCCGGTGGCGCTGGCGACCGGCGCCGCAGCCGCGGTGGCGGGCAACGTGCTGCTGCCGGGCGCCGGGCTTCTGGCGCCGCTACTGAGCGCCGGCAGTGACGATGCCCATCCCTGTCTCCGCGCGGTCTCAGCCAAGGGCAAGGCGAAGCCCGTCCGGAAGGCCAAGGGCGGCAAGAAAGAAGGCGCGGTCGGCGGCTTCCTCAAGAGCCTGGGCAAGACGATCGACAAGACCTTGGGCGTCGGAAAGCAGTGAAGCGCTTCTATGAGACCGTCGACGTCGTCGCCGCGGAGCCCGGCTTTCAGGTCAGGCTCGACGACAAGCCTATTCTGACCCCCGGCAAGGCGGCGCTGGTTCTGCCGACGCGTGTCTTGGCCGACGCCATCGCCGCCGAATGGTCGGCGCAGGCAGACGACATCCGGCCCGAGACGATGCCGTTCCTGAAGCTCGCGAACACGGCCCTCGATCGCGTGGCGCCGCGGCGTCGGGACGTCGTCAAAGGCCTGGCCGGTTATGGCGAGAGCGACCTCGTCTGCTACCTCGCCGAGGAGCCGGCGGGCCTCGTCCGCCGCCAGGAAGAGCTATGGCGCCCGCTTCGGGCCTGGATCCACGAGAGCCATGGCGTCGACCTGGCGAGCAGCAGCGGCATCGTGCACGTGGCGCAGGACTCGACGGCGTTGGCGAAGCTGCACGATCTGGTTGAGGCGCATGGCGACTTCGCCCTGACCGTGCTCGCCGAGTTTGTCACGATCACCGGTTCGATCGTGATCGCCCTGGCGCTGGCCGAGGGCGCCATCGACCTGGAGGCGGCCTGGGCCGCCGCCTTCGTCGACGAACTGCACCAGGCCGAGCGTTGGGGCCATGACGAGGCCGCGGCCGAGCGCCGGCAGCGCCTGAAGCAGGAGCTGGCCGAGGCGCTGGGCTTTCTGGAACTGCTGGGTGCTTAATTCGCAACGAGGCCATAATATGGCCACCGGTACGGCGGCACCCGGAGGCACGTGGAGAACGGATGCAGGAGATCATCAAGCAGCTTGAGGAGAAGCGGCGCCAGGCCCGGCTCGGCGGCGGCGAGCGGCGCATCGAGGCCCAGCATGCAAAGGGCAAGCTGACCGCACGTGAGCGCCTGGAGCTGCTGCTCGACGAGGATTCCTTCGAGGAATACGACATGTTCGTCGAGCACCGCAGCCAAGACTTCGGCATGGCCGAGAACAAGATTCCGGGCGATGGCGTGGTCACCGGCTGGGGCACCATCAACGGCCGCCTGGTCTTCGTCTTCAGCCAGGACTTCACCGTCTTCGGCGGCTCGCTGTCGGAGGCCCATGCCGAGAAGATCTGCAAGATCATGGACCAGGCCATGAACGTCGGCGCACCGGTGATCGGCCTCAACGATTCCGGCGGCGCCCGCATCCAGGAAGGCGTCGCCTCGCTCGCCGGCTATGCCGACGTCTTCCAGCGCAACGTCCTGGCCTCGGGCGTCGTTCCGCAGATCTCGGTCGTCATGGGGCCGTGTGCCGGCGGCGCCGTCTATTCGCCGGCGATGACCGACTTCATCTTCATGGTCAAGGATTCTTCCTACATGTTCGTCACCGGCCCGGACGTGGTGAAGACGGTGACCCAGGAGGAGGTGACGCAGGAGGATCTGGGCGGTGCCGTCACCCATTCGGCCAAGTCCGGCGTCGCCGACCACGCCTTCGAGAACGACGTCGAGGCGATGTTGGAGACCCGGCGCCTCTTCGATTTCCTGCCGCTGTCGAACCGCGAGCCGCCGCCACGGCTGGCGACCGAGGATCCGCGCGAGCGGGTCGAGCCCTCGCTCGACACGCTGATCCCAGCCCACCCCAACAAGCCCTACGACATGAAGGAGCTGATCGAGAAGGTCGTCGACGAGGGCGACTTCTTCGAGCTGCAGCCCGACTTCGCCGGCAATATCGTCATCGGCTTCGCCCGTATCGAGGGCGCCACCGTCGGCATCGTCGCCAACCAGCCGATGGTGCTGGCCGGTTGTTTGGATATCGACTCCAGCCGCAAGGCCGGCCGCTTCGTCCGCTTCTGCGATTGCTTCGAGATCCCGATCCTGACCTTCGTCGACGTGCCAGGCTTCCTGCCCGGTACGGCGCAAGAGTTTGGCGGCATCATCAAGCATGGCGCCAAGCTGTTGTTCGCCTTCGCCGAGGCGACCGTGCCCAAGGTCACCGTCATCACTCGCAAGGCCTATGGCGGCGCCTATGACGTCATGAGCTCGAAGCATTTGCGGGGCGACGTGAACTTCGCCTGGCCGACGGCCGAGATCGCGGTGATGGGGCCGAAGGGGGCGGTGGAGATCATCTTCCGGGCCGAGCTGGGCGAGGAAGAGACGATGGCGGCGCGCGAGGCCGAGTACCGCGAGAAGTTCGCCAACCCCTTCATCGCCGGCCACCGGGGCTTCATCGACGACGTCATCATGCCGCGCAACACGCGCCGTCGCGTCGCCCGGGCGCTTGCGATGCTGCGCGGCAAGGCGCTGCAGAACCCGCCCAAGAAGCACGACAACATCCCGCTCTGAAGGTAAGACGGCCCCATGTTCTCCAAGATCCTGATCGCCAATAGGGGCGAGATCGCCTGCCGGATCATCAAGACCGCCCGGCGCATGGGCATCGCTACCGTCGCCGTTTATTCCGAGGCGGACGCCGAGGCCCTGCACGTCCGGATGGCGGACGAGGCGGTCGCGATCGGCGGTGCCCCGGCATCCGAGAGCTACCTCGTCGCCGAGCGCATCGTCCAGGCGGCGACGGCGACGGGTGCCGAGGCGGTGCATCCCGGCTTCGGCTTCCTGGCCGAGAACGCCGCCTTCGCCGAGGCGCTGGAGGCCGCCGGCCTGGTCTTTATCGGCCCGCCGCCCGCGGCCATCGCCGCCATGGGCGACAAGATCGAGAGCAAGAAGCTGGCCGACGAGGCCGGCGTCAACACCATCCCGGGCCATCCCGAGGCCATCGACGACGCCGGCACGGCGGCCGGCATCGCTGCCGGGATCGGCTATCCGGTGATGATCAAGGCCTCCGCCGGCGGCGGCGGCAAGGGCATGCGGATCGCCCACGACGCGGCCGGCCTCGAAGAGGGCTTCGCCTCGGCGCGGAGCGAGGCCGCCTCCAGCTTCGGCGACGACCGCATCCTCATCGAGAAGTTCATCGAGGAGCCACGGCACATCGAGATCCAGGTGCTGGCCGACGGCCATGGCAACTGCATCTATCTCGGCGAGCGCGAATGCTCGATCCAGCGCCGTCACCAGAAGGTCGTCGAGGAGGCGCCGAGCCCCTTCATCGACGCCGAGACCCGCGCCCTGATGGGCAACCAGGCGGTGGCGCTGGCGACGGCCGTCGGCTATCGCTCGGCGGGGACGGTCGAGTTCGTCGTCGATACGAAGCGCAACTTCTACTTCCTGGAGATGAACACACGGCTGCAGGTCGAGCATCCCGTGACCGAGTTGGTGACCGGGATCGATCTCGTCGAAGAGATGCTCCGCGTCGCCGCCGGCGAGAGGCTCAGGCTCTCCCAGGACGAGGTCCGACTCGACGGCTGGGCGTTGGAATGCCGCATCTATGCCGAGGATCCGGCCAGGGGTTTTCTGCCCTCCGTCGGCCGCCTGACGCACTGCCGGCCGCCGGTGGAATCCGACACCGTGCGCGTCGACACCGGCGTCGAGGAAGGCTCGGAGATCAGCATGTTCTACGACCCGATGATCGCCAAACTGGTGACCCGGGGCGAGGACCGGGCCGGCGCCATCGAGGCGATGGAAGCGGCGCTCGACGCCTACTACCTGCGCGGCATCAGCCACAACGTCGACTTTCTCGCCGCCGTGATGGCCTCGGCGCGGTTCCGCGACGGCCGCCTCTCGACCGCCTTCATAGAGGAGGAATTCGGCGACAGCTTCAACGAGCCGGAGCTGCCGGAGGCAGCCCGCGATGTGCTACTCGGCGCCGCTGCCTTGGTGCATCACCGCCGCCAACGCCGGACGAGCGGTGTGGCGTTGCCGCCGGAATGGGTGGTGCGGCTTGGGTCCGAGGCCCTCGCGCTGGGGCTGGCAGAGACCGAGTCCGGCCTGGTGCTCCAGCATGACGGCCGCAGGATCGAGGTGAGCGGCGATTGGCGGCCGGGCGCACCGCTCTTTCAAGGCCGGGTCGGCGAACATCGGGTCACCGTGCAGGTCGACGGCGACGGCATCGCCTCCTGGCTCGGCTATCACGGTTTTCGCCGCCGGTGCCTCGTGCTCCGCCCCCGCGCCGCCGCCCTGGCGGCACTGATGCCCGAGAAAGCGCCGCCGGACCATTCGAAGTACTTGCTGGCGCCGATGTCGGGTCTGGTCGTCGCGGTGCATGTCGAAGCGGGCGACGAGGTCAAGGCGGGCCAGCCGCTGGCGGTGGTGGAGGCCATGAAGATGGAGAACGTGCTTCGCGCCGAACGCGACGGCGTCGTCGCCGAGGTCAGCGCCGCACCGGGGCAGAGCCTGGCGCAAGACCAGGTCATTCTGGAATTCGCGGCGTGAGCGCGCATTCAAGAGCGGCCTGCGGTGATATGATGACCGACCGACCGGATAGCTGAGCAGGCCCATGCCGAGGGACCGCGCCCGTGAAGACTAGCCGCCGAAGGTCACCGGCGAGCCCGAGCTTTCCCGCGAGCAATTGCTGCGGGCCTTCGACAGTATTGGCGCCGGGGTTCTGCTGTTGGACGCATCCGGCGTGGTGGCGTTGGCGAACGCGCCGATGCGCGAGCTCCTGCCGGCGCTGACGGATCTCCTCCGTCCCGGTGTGCGCGTTGCCGATATTCGGGCGGCTCTCGCCGGCGAGGACCCGGCGGCGGCATTGGACGCCCTCGTGGCGCCGGCAGCAGCCGGCTTGGTACGGCAAGAGCCGATGCTCGCCGATGGCCGCCGCCTCGCCGTCGAGTCGCGTCCGACGGCCGACGGCGGCAAGCTGCTGTTGTGGCGCGATGCCGCCGCGGGCGGCCGAGAGGCGGTGCTGTCGGATGCGGATCGCCTGGAGGAGCTGTCGCGGCAGCTTCCCGGCGTCATCTATCGCCGCGTCGTGACGCCTTCGGGCGAGGTCACGTTCCCCTTCGTCGGTGAGGGCATTGGCGACCTGATGGGCGTGGCGGCGTCGGCTATCCGCCGCGAGCCCTCGTTGTTCGAAGCGGCCATCCATCCCGACGACCGAGTGCAGCGCCGCAGGTCCTTGGCGCGGTCGGCCGAGACCATGTCCGGCTGCTCCTGCGAGTTTCGGGTGCTGCCCGCCGACAGCAGCGTCCGGTGGCTTCGCAGTAGCGCCGAGCCGAGCCGTCTCGAGGACGGCAGCATCCTTTGGGACGGCTTCTTGATCGACATCAGCGAGCAGAAGCTGGCCGAGGGCGAACTCCTGCGCTCGAAGGAGCTGGCCGAGCTGGCCGTCCGCTCCCGGGTCGATTTCCTCGCCAACATCAGCCACGAATTCCGAACGCCACTCAACGCCATCATCGGCTTTGCCGAGGTGATCCAGAACGAGCTCTTCGGTACCGTCGACAGCGAGCGCTACAAGGGCTACGTCAACGACATCCGCGAGAGCGGCAAGCACTTGCTGGAGCTGGTGAGCGATCTCCTCGACATCTCCCGTCTGGAAGCGGGCCGGTTGGAGCTGTCGGAAAGCTATGTCGACGTCAATCGGATGGTCGACTCGTGCATCCGAATGGTCCGCGACCGCGCCAACATCTCGGGCGTGGCGGTTGCCGCCGATTTGCCGAAACGCTCGCCCAGTCTCTTGGCCGACGAGCGCAAGGTAAAGCAGATACTTCTCAACCTCTTGGCCAATGCGATCAAGTTCACGCCTGAGGGCGGCCGCATCGACGTCTCGCTGGAATGGCCGGGCGACGGCGAAATGGCGATCGTCGTGCGGGATACCGGCATCGGTATCGCCGAGGCGGATCTGGCGACGGCATTGGAGCCTTTCGGCCAGATCGACAGTGGCCTCGGCCGCAAGCACGACGGCGCCGGGCTCGGCCTGCCGCTCAGTAAATCGCTGATCGAGCTGCACGACGGCCGTCTCGACCTCGAGTCGGAGGTCGACGTCGGCACCTCAATTCGGGCGGTCTTTCCGAAGTCGCGCGTCGGCGCGCTGGAGCGCGAGCCGTCTTGACGACGGGGAGCGATCGAAAGTCGGTGCGCGCACGTATCGAAGGGCGCGTCCAGGGGGTCTGGTACCGGGGTTGGATGGTGACCGAGGCCTCGCAGCGCGGGCTCGACGGATGGGTTCGCAATCGCCGCGACGGCAGCGTCGAGGCTGTCCTCTCCGGGCCGGCGGCGGTGGTCGAGGAGATGCTTCTGACCTGTTGGCAGGGGCCGGCCGCAGCCCGTGTCGCCGGGGTTAGCGTGGTGGCGGAAGACGAAGACGTGGCACCGGGCTTTCGCCAGCGCGAAAGTTGCTGATTGTCAGGGGAACAGCCGGGGAAAGGTCTGCCGCAGCTCGGCATCGACCTCCGCCATCGTCACCGGCAGTCCGAGGTCGACCATCGAGGTCACGCCGTGCTCTTGGACGCCGCAGGCGACGATGCCCCGGTAGTGCTCGAGGTCAGGATCGACGTTGAGGGAAATGCCGTGATAGGCGACCCAACGGCGGACCCGGACGCCGACGGCGGCGATCTTGTCCTCTCTGCCACCGCCCCGGTCGATCCAGACTCCGACCCGCCCCGGCCGGCGCTCGCCGCTGAGGTTGAAGCGGGCCAATGTGTCGATGACCCATTGCTCCAGGTTGCCCACATAAGATCGGAGGTCGCGGCCGTCGCGGGTGAGATCGCGCATCACGTAGGCGATGCGCTGGCCGGGGCCGTGATAGGTGTACTGGCCGCCGCGGCCGCTCCGGTGCACCGGCAGACGGTCGGCCTCGATCAGGTCCTCGTCCTTGGCGCTGGTGCCGGCGG
This sequence comes from Alphaproteobacteria bacterium, assembly GCA_030746295.1. The sequence continues at coordinate 11,763 of JASLMY010000155.1, forward strand.
TGTAGAGCGGCGGATGCTCCAAGAGCCAGACCGCGTCGCCCTGGTGACCGAGGGCGATCTCCTGCACCCGGGCCTCCATCCTGCGGACGGCCTCGTCGTAGGCGACCGGGGCGTCGCTGATCCACCATTCGGCCTCGGCCATCGTATCCTTGCTCCCGGTTCTCACCCCTATTTACGTCCGATCGGGACCCAGGTCGAGGCCAAGCCCGGATATCCCCCACTATCCATGGCCTCAGCGCCGCTGCCGGCCTGACAGGGCAGGAGCGCCGCGCGGCGCGATGTGGGGCATCGGGCAAGCGGCGCGACGCACCCTGTCAGGTCGACAGCGGTGCCC
>JASLMY010000156.1 GCA_030746295.1 Alphaproteobacteria bacterium
TTGTCCGGATCGATCGCGTTGATGATGGCGTCTTCGTTCACTTGGTCGGGCAGCGGCAATTGCACGAGAATGCCGTGCACTGCCGGATCGGCATTGAGCTCCCGCACCTTGGCCATCACCTCGTCATGGGTCGCGTTTTCCGACAGCGTATAGGTGTCGGAATTCATCCCCGCTTCGACGGTCGCCTTGCCCTTGTTGCGGACATAGACCTCGCTCGCCGGGTCCTCGCCGACCAGGACCACCGTCAGGCCGGGTGTCAGATCGTGTTGGCGGCGCAGCGTCTCGACCTGGCGGCCGACACCGTCCCTGACTCGCTCGGCGAAGGCCTTGCCGTCGATGATCTCGGCTGTCACGTCGTCACCTTCCTTTCTGGCCCCCCAGCGAGCGTTCGAGCCGCCGTTCCAGGGTCTCCGGCTCGCCATGGAGCAGCAGTGTCTTGTTGCGCGCCTTGGCACCGCCGACAAGCTCTATCCCGCCGGCGGGCAAAGCCCAAGTCTTGGCCAACAGCTTGACGAGGGCGCGGTTGGCCTTGCCGGCCTCGGCCGGGGCACTGACGCGGACCTTGAGCCGCATTGCGCCGTCCGCGCTCGTGATCAGGCCCTCGATCCGGTTCTCGCGGCCGTTCGGCTGCAGGCGGACGTTCAACAGCAGCCCCTCCCTGGTCCGCCTGGCGACCGCGCCCCGGCTACCTGACGCTGTGGGCAAGGTCGACGATGATCAGGTTGCGGATGAAGACCAGCAGGAGAATGACCACAACCGGCGAGATATCGAAGCCGCCGATCGACGGTATGATCTTGCGGACCGGCCGCATCACCGGCTCGGTCAAGCGGTAGAGGGCGTCGCCGATCACGTAGATCACGCGATTGCCCGTGTTGACGACCTTGAAGGCCACCAGCCAGCTCAGGATGACCTGAAGGATGATGATCCAGATATAGATCGTGATGATCGTATCTATGAGTTGGAAAAGGGCGTACATCGGGCCACTTTCTGAGCTGGAATCCGCCGCTGAGAGATGTAATGCCGAACGGCGGGCGGCGCAAGCGCCGACGCGGGCGCCAGGGCCGGCGCAGGGCGGTGGGCGAGCGGCCCTGCCGTCCGCCGCCATACTTGACACCGACCGGGCCCGGCCCCTATATCCGCCCTACCGGCGGGGCCGCCATCACCCCGCCCGATCCGCGCCGGATCGACCCGGTACGGGGCCGTAGCTCAGATGGGAGAGCGTCGCGTTCGCAATGCGAAGGTCAGGGGTTCGATTCCCCTCGGCTCCACCACTACCTTCGACCGGTTAGCTTGAACTTCGCTACGGGCCGCGTGCTCGCCATGGCGTCTTTCTTTCCAGGCGTGCACCGGCGCGCGCGGCCTACTCGGCCGACTTCATGACGGCGATGCCGGCGGCAACCGCGGCCGCCGCGAGCAGACGGCGGCGGCCGAACGGCTCGCCCAACAGCCGGGTGCCGATCCAGACGGCGAAGATGACACTGGTCTCGCGCAGCGCCGAGACGTAGGCCATGGCGCCCTGGCCCAGGGCCCAGATCACCAGTCCATAGGCGCCGGCACAGAGCCCGCCGCCGAGCAAGCCGGTCTTCCAATGGGCCTGAAGGTAGGGCGCCAGGTCACGCCGCCGCCAGATCAGCACGTAGAGGAACAACGGCAGGCCGTGCAGCGCGAAGAGCCAGGCGATATAGCCGAGCGCGTCGCCGGCGGCGCGCACGCCGAGGCCGTCGACCACCGTGTAGGTGCTGATGAAGCAGGCTATTGCCAGGGCGAAGATCAGCGGCCGACGGTCGGCGCCGCGCCGATGGCCATCGAGGGCGAAGCTGGCGATGGCGAGCGCGGCCAGGAGCAAACCGCCCATCGCGATGGAGCCGAGATGCTCGCCGGCGAAGAGCGCCGCGCCGATGGCGACCAGAAGCGGCGCCGTACCCCTGGCCACGGGATAGACATGCGACAGGTCGCCGACCCGATAGGCGCCCGAGAGAAGGAAGAAATAGGCGGCGTGAAGGACCACGGAAAGGATGAGGTAGATCCAGCTCGCCGGCGCCGGCGGCGCCAGGAACGGCAGCGCCAACGCGGCACCGACGGCGGCGACGCCGATCACCATCGTGATCGCCAGTAGCCGATCCTCGCCAGCCTTGACGAGGGCGTTCCAGCCGGCATGCAGAAGGGCCGCCAGCAGGACCAGCAGCGTCACCTCGAGCGTCATCGTCCCTCGCTCTTGCGCCTCGCTTGAGAGTGGGCATCGTCGAGCCCGACCGACCGGGCTGTCAACCGCCGGACGAGGCCGGGCGCCGACGGGCCAGCCGCCGCGATTCCACCGCCGTTGACAGTGCGTCCGTGAGTTGAAACCGTATCCTGCCCCCCAAGGTTGACGAGGTGACGCCATGATCAAACGGATCTCGATGCTGACGCGCAAGCCAGGGATGTCACGCGAGGAATTCAACGACTACTGGCTGAAGGTGCACGGACCCTTCGTCGAGAAGCTGCCCGGCGTCATCCGCTACATCCAGAACCACATCGTCGACGACGCCCACCGCCACGACCTGCCGAGCGGCGGTCAGGCCGTCGACGGCTTCGTCGAGTTCTGGTTCGAGGACGTGCGCAGCATGGACGCGGCCTTTGCCACCCCGCAGGCGAAAGAGGCGTTCGCCGACGGCGCCAAGTTCATCGAAAGCGTCACCACCTTCGTGATCGACGAGCACGTCGTCATCGACAACGGTTGAGGCCTCGGGGCTGAGGCCCGGCAGCGCGATCGAGCAGCGTCAGAGCACCAATCGAACGAGCTCGACGGGCCAAATCGCCGCCATCATCGCGGCCTCGCCGACCGCATCGACGTCGGAATAGGTGGTCTTGCGGACCTTGGCCACCGTCACGAAGAACGTGCCCATGACACCGAGCATGTACACGAATCCGGCAATCAGCCATTTGGTCTTGCTGTCCATACCCGGGAAGGTCGTGGCCACGGGCGTGCCCGACAAGTGACGACCGACACACCCCGCGCAGACGATCTCGCAGCCGACGATCGCCGACTGCCGGTGGTCCCAAGGACCGGCCGTTGTGTCGCCGTCGCCAGCCGGGCCCTTGAGACCCCTTAGAAGGCTACGTAACCTGAGCGACCGTCGACGTTGGCCCGGCCGAAAGAATCACCGGCGCGCCGACGGCGCGACAACCGAATTTGGGGGAGGACGCCATGAGAGGGAAACTGGCCGGTTTCATCGCAGCGACGGGCTTGGCCATCGGCTTGGGCCAGGCGCGCGGCGACAGCATGCAGATGACCCAGAACGACCTCTTGAACGCCACGTTGTGGACGCAGACATCCGTCGAGTTCAAGGCCAACGCGCTCGCCAGCTATCGCCTGGCGACGGTCATGCTGGACCGCGCGCTCGCCGACAAGAGCTGGACCGCGGCGAGCGAGCAGACGGGCGACTATCAAGCCAAACCGCCCGCCGTGATCTTGGACATCGACGAGACCGTTCTCGACAACACTGAGTACGAGGCCTGGCTGATCAAGCAAGGCACCCACTACAGCTCCAAGACCTGGGGGCCCTATGTGGACCAGGCGATCTCGAAGCCGATACCGGGCTCGTTGGACTTCATCAAATATGCGGCCGCCAAGGGCGTCGAGGTCTTCTACGTCTCCAACCGAAAGAAGCCGGGCGAGGCAGGCACGCGCAAGAACCTCGAGAAGTTCGGCTATCCGGTCAACGACAGAATCGACACGGTCCTGCTGCGCGGCGAGAACGATTGGGGCCGCAAGAAGAGCACCCGCCGGGCACACGTCGCCAAGGCCTACCGCGTCTTGCTGGTCCTGGGTGACAACCTCAACGATTTCACCGACCAGGCCGGCGGCTCGACGGCGGACCGCCTGAAGGTATACGACAAGCACATGGACCGCTGGGGCAGGTCGTGGATCATGATCCCGAACCCGATGTATGGCTCCTGGGAGGCAGCGGCGTTCAAGGGCAATTGGAAGCTCGACGGCAACACCCGGCGGCAGAAGAAGCTCGAAGCCATGAGCTATTGGCCCGGCCCGAAATAGAATCGCCGGCGCCCTCCGACGGCGTGCTAGCCTATGGCGTTCGGTCTTTATTTGACGATCGCGGAAACCGGCGCGGCCAGGACGGATGAGCGACAATACTGCCAACCCCCGCACCAAGGTCCGGCCGAAGACCAAGCGGCCCCGCCTATACAAGGTCCTCCTCCTCAACGACGACTACACGCCGCGCGAATTCGTCGTCGCGGTATTGGCGGCCGTCTTCGGCATGAACGAGGAACAGGCTTATCGGGTCATGCTCACCGCGCACCGGCGCGGCGTTTGCGTCGTCGCCGTCTTCACCAAGGACGTGGCCGAGACCAAGGCGACGGAAGCCACCGAAGCCGGCCGACGCGCCGGCCACCCGCTACAGTTCTCGACCGAGCCGGAGGAATAGGCCGGCTGTAGCCGACGACGTCGGCCGCCACGACAGCCGCAAGCCTGCGAGTGACCCCCTGCTCCGACATCGCCTTCCCCACGCGACGGCGACGCGCCCGAATTGTAGCGTGACGGTTGTAGCGTGTCTAAATCGACGGCCGGCTAAAGCCATTGGTGCTGGCGGGGTGGGACGGCGGGCAGTCCTGCCATGGGCATGGTAGGCTGGACTCGGCGCCGGATGCTGGCCGGCCGACGGTTGGCGTTCCGCCTCCCATTGCAGGAGAGTCGTAATGACGCACCCACCGCCGGGACCCGAATTCAACACCTTCACGGCCATCGCCCGTTGTCCCGTGACCCGCCGGCTCGGCATCGCGACCTCGACCCGCTCGCTGGCGGTCGGCGCGCGCGTTCCCTTCGTCTGGCCTCGGCTCGGCGCCGTCGCCATCATGGCCATCGCCGATACCCGGCTCGGCTTGATGGCGCAGAAGCTTCTCGAGACCGGATACAAGGCGGCCGCGGTCATCGACCAGCTCGTCGCCGGCGATTCCTATTGCGAGTACCGGCAACTGGGCGTCATCGACGACGACGGCTTCGCCGCCGCCCGGACCGGAACGCAGAACCGCGATTGGGCCGGCCATCACGTACGTGAGAATTTCATCGCTCTCGGCAACGTCCTCCAGGGCGAGCACATCCTCGATGCCATCGAGGACGGCTACAACGCCCGCCCTGAGGACGAGATCGAGGACCGGCTGATGACGGCCATCGAAGCGGGACGGGACGCCGGCGGACAAAAGGGCGGGCAGCGCTCGGCGGCGATTCTGGTTTACGAGGACAAGGCATTCGCGCGTGTCGACCTGAGGGTCGATGCGCACGAGGAGCCGGTCGGCGAGCTGCGCCGCGTGTTCGATTTTTTCAAGCCGGCAATCGACTACTATTCGCATCGACAAGTGGATGCGCGGGTGCAACCACTGTTCGAGGCCGTGCCCGACAAGGGGTATTGAACGGCCGTCGGCCGGCGTTCGAGGGCCACGATTGCGATTCGGCAGCGTCGCCACGGCCCGAGCCTCGGAAGGAACAGCGCCATGCGGAGCACGCCGAGAGCCCTGGTCGAGCGGTTCTACCACGAGGTCTGGAACCGGGCCGACGAAGAGGTCGCGCGCGAGATCCTGCACGAGGACTTCCGCTTTCGCGCCTCCCTGGGCCCGGAGCGGCGCGGCGCGGACGGTTTCATCGACTACATGCGCGCGATCCATGCCGCGCTTGGCCACTACACCTGCACCATCGAAGAGATCGTGACCGCGGAGAACCGTGCCGCCGCGCGCATGACCTTCAAGGGTATCCATCAGGGCCCCTTCTTCGGCGTCGAGGCGACCGGCCGCGAGATCGTCTGGGCGGGTGCTGCCTTCTTCACGACCGACGGCCAGCGGATCACAGCGCTTTGGGTGCTGGGCGACATCGACGCCGTCAAGCGGCAACTCGGCGCCCCGGCCGACACTGATTTCACCTCGGCCTAAACCCTTCGGTGCGGTTCTTGAACCGCTCCGCCGGGGCGAATGGCGAACCAAACGGATCGCGGCTACGATATCGGGAGACGAGCGCAGGAAGGAGACGGGAGGGGCGAGAGATGCCTGAATCAGCGACAGGCGCACCCTACCGGGCCGACCACGTGGGTAGCCTCTTGCGGCCGGATGCGGTCAAGGCGGCACGCAAGGGCTATTTCGAGGAGGGCACCGTCTCCGCCGACGCGCTCGGCCGGGTGGAGGACGCGGCCATAGCCGAGGCGGTGGCGCTGCAGGAAGCCGTCGGCCTGAAGGTCGTCACCGACGGCGAATATCGCCGCTCGTTCTGGCACTACGACTTCATGGGCGCACTCGATGGCATGACGCTGGTCGAGCGTGAGGAGGGCCTGAAGTTCAAGGGCGCCACCTTGCGCCCGATCTTCCCGACGATCACCGGTCGCCTCGACTTCCCCGCCGACCACCCGATGCTGGATCACTACCGCTATCTCGCCTCGGTCGCGAGCGTCGAGCCGAAGTTCGCCATCCCGGGCCCCAGCTGCTGCCACTTCCGGACCGCAAGGGAAGACATAGCACCGCCCGAATACGCCGATTCCGAGGTGCTGTTCGCCGACCTGACGGCAACCTACGCCAAGGCGGTGCAGGCCTTCTACGACGCCGGCTGCCGCTATCTGCAGATGGACGACATCTATTTCGCCTACCTCTGCGACCCCAAGATCCGCGAGCAGAAGCGGGCCGAGGGCTTCGACCCGGACGCGCTGATCGCGACATACGCCCGCATCATGCGCGACGCCATCGCCGGGCGGCCCGACGACATGGTGATCGCCATGCACTTGTGCCGGGGCAACTTCCGCTCCTCCTGGGTCGCGGAGGGCGGCTACGACCCGGCGGCGGACGCGATCTTCAACCAGACCGGCATCGACGTCTTCTTCATGGAGTACGACAGCGAGCGCGCCGGCGGCCTGGCGCCCTTACGGCTCTTACCCAAAGGCAAGCAGCGGGTCCTGCCGGGCTTCATCACCACAAAGGTCGGCACGCTCGAGAGCGTCGACGACTTGGCCGCCAAGTTCGACGAAGCCGCCCAGTACGCCGATATCGACCAATTGGGCATCGCCCCGCAGTGCGGTTTCGCCTCGACCGAAGAGGGCAACGAGATCACCGAGGACGACCAGAAGCGCAAGCTGGAACTAGTGGTGGGGACGGCGGAAGCGATCTGGGGCGGCGTCGAGGGCTGAGCCGCCACGGGCGTCGCCAGGGCTATCCGATCAGCAGGAAGGGGCGGTGATGAGCGAGGTAGCAGAAACGGCGTTCGCGACCGAGGGACTGGCGTCGTTCGTCGCCGACACCGGCATGGCCGACCTCGGAAGCGAGCTCCGCCACGAGGCCAAGCGCTCGCTCTTGAACTTCTTCGGCTGTGCCCTCGGCGTTGTCGGCGAGCCGGTGGTCGAGACGGCGGTGCGGGTGCTGGCACCGTTTTCGGGTCCGGCGGCAGCGTCCCTGATCGGCCGGGCGGAGCGGCTGGACATGCCGGGCGCCGCTTTCGTCAACGCCGTCGCTGCCAACTACCTGGATTTCGACGACACCCATCTCGACACCGTCATCCACCCGACGGCACCGGTGGCCGCACCCGCCCTGGCCCTGGCGGAAGCGCGGGGCCTGTCGGGCGCCGAAGCGCTGCTGGCCTTTGCATTGGGGGCGGAAGTGGCCTTGCGCCTCGGCAACGCGGTGTCGCCCGGGCACTACGCCCGGGGCTGGCACATCACCGCCACCTGCGGCGTCTTCGGTGCCGCCGCGGCGGCAGCGAAGCTCCTGGGGTTGACGGCCGAGCAAACCGCCCACGCGCTCGGTATCGCCGCCAGCCAGTCGGCCGGCCTGGTCGAGAACCTGGCGGCCGAAGCCAAGAACGTCGCCGTCGGCAACGCGGCCCGCAACGGCCTCCTCGCCGCCTTCTTCGCCCGGCAAGGCTACGGCGCGGCGGCGGCGGCGATCGAGGGGCCGCTCGGCTGGGCGCGGGCCGCCGGTGACGCGCCCCGGCTCCCGGCGCTCACCGAGGGGCTGGGCGAAGGCTGGGAGCTGGCGAAGAACACCTACAAGCCCTATCCCTCGGGCATCGTCATGCACGCCGTCATCGACGCCTGCCTCGATCTCCGGCAGCGCTTCGATCTCTCCGCCGATGCGGTCGAGGCGGTGACGGTCAAGGGCGATGCCCTGCTGCTCGCTCGCGGCGACCGCGCCGTCGGCACCGAGCGCGATGCCCGGGTCAGCATCCACCACGCGGTGGCGGCGCCACTCTTGACCGGGGCCGCCGGCGTTCCAGAGTTCTCCGAGCCCTTCGTCTCCGATCCCGCCACCCTCGCCATGCGCGCCAAGGTCATGGCCGAGCTAGACGCGAGCCTGCCCAAGGGTGCGGCCGCCGTCACGATCCGGACGGTTGCCGGCGAGACGGTCGAGACGACGGTGCGGCACGCCCGCGGCAGCCTGGACCAGCCGCTCGGCGATCGAGAGATCGAAAGCAAGGTGCGCGCCCTCACCACCCTCGGCGGCGCCAAGGCCGACGTCGACGGCCTGATCGAGGCCGTCTGGTCGCTCGATACCTCGGCGGACGTCGGCGCGCTGATGCGCCTCGCCGCCGCGCCCGCCTGACGAAGAGGTCGGCTACAAAGCCTGCTGCACTTTCGGGAAGACCTCTTCCGCCATCAGTTGGAAGGTGTCCAGCACCTGGCCCTGCGGCATGCCGACGCCTTGCACGCTCATGATGATGTGGTTGACGCCGAGCAGCTCGTTGTAGCGCAGCATCTCCGCCGCGACCTCGTCGGGGTCGCCCACGATGAAGCGGTCTCGCGCCAGCTCGTCGTAGTCCATGGTGATGTCCCGGTCGCCCTCGGCCATGGCCTTGTCCTGGCCCCAGGAGGCGTAGAGGTCGAACATGCTCTTGATGTAGGGGGCGGCGACCTCGACCGCCTCGTCATGGGTGCGGGCACAGAAGACCTCGCGGCGCATCGGCATCTCCGTCGGGAAAGGCTTGCCCACCCGCTCGAGCTCGGCCCGGTAGACGTCCATCTGGCGGCGGAAGGTCTCCAGCTTTTGATGCGGGTTCAGGTACCAACAGTCGCCGAGCCGGGCGGCGCGCTCGACCGCCTTGTCGACGTTGGCACCGATCCAGATCGGCGGATGGGGCTCTTGCACCAAAGGTGTGGAGACCACCGCCCCGTCGAGCTCGAAATGCGTGCCTTTCATGGAGACCGGTTCCCCGGTCCAGAGCCGCTTCACCGCTTCCAGGTTCTCCTCGAAACGGCCCACCCCCTCGCCCTTTTTGATGCCGAAGCCCTTGTACTCGACGTCCCGATAGCCGAGGCCGCAGCCGAAGATGGCGCGGCCGCCCGACATCAGGTCCATGGTCGCGAAGTATTCCGCCACTTCCAGCGGGTTGTGCAGCGACAACAGCACGACACCGGCGTTCAGCCGCATGTCGGGCGCCTCGGCCATGACGCGGCAGAGATAGGGGATCTGCATGCACTCGCGATGGGGATAGGTGGAGAAGTGCGAGCCCTTGGTGATCGAGTCGTAGCCGAGCCGGTTCAGGAGGCGGGCCTGCTCCATCAGCTCGTCGAAGCGGGCGCCCATGTCCTCGTCCCACTCGAAGACGCCGCGCTGCATGACGCCGAACTGCATTTTCTTGGTCATGCTCATCCCTCCCCCAGCAGGTGTTTCCGAAAGAAGGCGACCAGCGGCTCGTAGGACGCCTCCGAGCGCCGGCCCTGGTCGACGTAGCGGAGCTCGATCTCGCCGCCGGCCTCGCGGTAGCGGGCGGCAAAGCGCTCCGGCTCGTTGAGGTCGAGGTCGGATTCGGGATCAGGATAGTCGTGGATCTCGTCCGGCCGGCCCTGAACCCAGAGCGCCGGCGGGGTCCGCACTGCCTCGCCCCGCTCCAAAGCCAAGAGCGGGCTGCCCTCGGCCATGGTCTCTTCGTCCCGCCAATAGAGGTCGTGGCGTTCCGGTATGGTCTCGGTCCAGGCCGGCGGCTCCGCCGATCCGCGCCGTCTCAACGCGTGGCGATAGCGCGACAGCGGGTTGATCACCGGCCACAGCGTCGCCACGCAACCGACCTCGGCGGATGCCGCCGCACCCGCGAGCGGAATTCCCGCATATCTCGGATCCGTCGGCCGCATCGCCGCCAGCATCGCCAGATGCCCACCGCTCGACTGGCCCGAGAGGCCGACCCGGCCGGGGTCGAGCCGCAGAGTGCTTGCCTCCGCCTTCAGCCAGCGGATGGCATAGTTGATGTCGACGAGCGAGCTTGGATAGCCGTCGCCGGCGTGGCGGAAGTCGAGCGCCGCGACGGCGAGGCCGGCCCCCGCCAAGACCTCGTCGCGGGGCCCGCACTCCGCCAACTCGCCGCGGGTCCAGGCGCCGCCATGGAGGTCGACGACAAATGGAAAGGGCCCGGCGCCCGGCGGCCGGTAGAGCCTGAGCATCAGCGGGATCTCGCCGTGCTTCAGGTAGGCGAGATCTTCCGTCGTGTGGTCGGTGGTTTCGGTCAGCATCGAGCCGCTCCTTCTGCTGCCGGCGACTAGAGCAGATATCGACACGGCCCGCGAGCCGGCACTTGCGGTGGCGGCCCTCAGCGCGGCCGGATGTCGTTGTTCACGCTGCGGTCGCCGGCGAGCCAGCGCTGCAAGTGCGCGTGCGCGTCGGGCGTATGCTCGGCATAGATCCGCTCGACGTCGGGGTGGTCGACGGTGAACTCCAAACGCAAGTTGTTCGGATCGGTGACGTAGAGCGAGATGCAGTAGCCGTGGTCGGTGAGGCGAATCTCGTAGCCGGCGGCCTCCAGCCGCTCCTTGATCGCCGCCTGGGTCTCGCGATCGCATTCGAGCGCCAGATGGCCGGGCGAGGCAAGCTCGATCGGATTCTCGTCCTGATCGGCCCATTGGAAAAAGACGATGGCACCGCCGTCGCCGATCTCGAAGAAGGTGTGGCAGTATTCGCGGCCGGTGCTGGGCGCCTTCTCGTTCCAGCAGGCGGTCATCGGCAGGCCCAGAACGTCCTCGTAGAAGTGACGCGTCGCCTCCTGGTCGCGCGTCACCCAAGCGGCGTGATGCAGCAGCCTCGGCCGCGTCACCTTGGCTCGGACAGCCGATGTGGCGTCGTCGTTGCTCATGGCTCTTCCCCTCATGTGGTCCCCGTTGGTCCCGTCCCGGCGGCTTCTCAGCCCGCGATCTGAGTGCGCTGCATATGCCGGGTGTAGTCGCGTCGGTCGTGGATCGCCAGATGCAGCGAACAGCGGTTGTCCCAGAAGGCGATCGAGCCCGGCTGCCAGCGAAATCGGCAGGTGAACTCGGGCCGGCAGGCATGGGCGTAGAGATAGCCCAGGAGCGGCCGGCTCTCCGCCTCCGTCATGCCCGCGATACGCTGCACGTAGACCTCGTTGACGAAGAGGTGCTTGCGCCCAGTCTCGGGATGCACCCGCACGATGGGGTGCGCGTTCTCGGTCGGCCGCCAGTTGTCGTCCTCGCGCACCTTGCTGGAGCGCCTGGCGTTGACGCCTGCCTTGGGCCCGGCGACGCGAGTGTCGTCGTGCACGGCCTTCAAGGGCGCCAGCAACCGCTTCATGCCCTCCGACAGGGTCTCGTAGGCGAGGTATTGGTTGGCGAAGAGCGTGTCGCCGCCGTATTCCGGCACCTCCAAGGCATAGAGGATCGCCCCCATCGGCGGCACCGCCATCATCGTCGTGTCGGCGTGCCACTTTTCGCCTGCGGCACTTTCGTCGCCCGGCCGGCGCAGCAGGTAGACCATCTCCGTGTCTTCCTGGCCCAGTTGGTAGTTCGGGTGGACGAACAGCTCGCCGAAGCGCCGGGTGAAGGCCTTGTGGCGGGCGACGTCGAGCGCCTGGTCGCGAAAGAAGATCACCAGGTGCTCCAACAGCGCGCGGCGAATCTCCGAGATCGTCGCCTCGTCCAGCTCGGCCGCCACGTCGACGTCGCCGATCTCGGCGCCGATGGCACCGCTGATGGGCACTACCGTGATCCGATCGTATGCCGGCATGCACTTGCCTCGCTTCTCTTGCCCATATCGAGCGTATCGCATCCGGCAGAATGCGAAAACCCGACCGCCGGCGGGCTTTCCCTCGCCGCCGAGTGTCGTATTCTGGAAGGAATCCGTTT
>JASLMY010000157.1 GCA_030746295.1 Alphaproteobacteria bacterium
CTGGAATCGAAACGTCTGGGTCATTATCGCCCCTGGATCAGGGACCAGCGGCTGATGCGGCCCTATCAGTTGAGCGAGGCGCTGGAGAAGCTGCTGCACGAGAAGCACGTCGCCGGCCGTGCCGCTTGGGTCAGGCTCTTCGACGAGACCATGACCGGGCTCCGCTTCGGCGTCGGCGGCGGCCAGTTCACCCTCGAGGAAACGCTACATCTGCTGTCGGAGAAGGACCAGGGAACCCGCGCCGAGGCGGCCAAGGCGTTGACGGCGACCTTCGAGGACAACCTCAGGCTCTTCGCCCACGTCACCAACACGCTGGCGAAGGACAAGGCGATCGAGGACGGGTGGCGCGGCCTACCGACGCCCGAGCACGGCCGCCACCTCGCCAATCAGGTCGAGCCGGAGGTGGTCGGGGCCCTGCACGAATCGGTCGTCGAGGCCTATCCGCGCCTCTCGCACCGCTACTACCGACTGAAGGCCCGGTGGCTGGGCCAGCCGGTTCTCGACCACTGGGACCGCAACGCGCCCTTGCCCGAGGACGACGATAGGGTTGTGCCCTGGGAGGCGGCGCGCGAGATCGTCCTCGACGCCTATGGCGAGTTCTCGTCAGAGATGCGGGCCATCGGCGAGCGCTTTTTCGAGGCCGGCTGGATCGACGCGCCACTGCGCCCCGGCAAGACCTCGGGCGCCTTCTCGCACCCGACGGTGCCGAGCGCGCATCCCTACATATTGCTGAACTACCAGGGCAAGACGCGCGACGTGATGACCCTGGCGCACGAGCTCGGCCACGGCGTGCATCAGATCCTGGCGGCCGAGCAAGGTGCCCTGATGGCGGAGACGCCGCTGACGCTGGCGGAGACGGCGAGCGTTTTCGGCGAACAGCTCGCCTTCCGGTCCATGCTCGATGCCGAGAGCCGGCCGGAGCGCCGCAAGGCGATGCTGGCGCAGAAGGTCGAGGACATGCTCAACACCGTCGTCCGTCAGATCGCCTTCTACGACTTCGAGCTGCGTCTGCACCGCGAGCGGGCCGAGGCCGAGCTGTTGCCCGAGCGGATCGGCGAGATCTGGCTCGCGGTCCAGTCGGAGAGCTTGGGCCCTGCCATCCGCTTGGGTGCCGACTACGCCAACTACTGGTGCTACATCCCCCACTTCATCCACTCGCCCTTCTATGTCTATGCCTATGCCTTCGGCGATTGCCTGGTGAACTCGCTCTACGCCGTCTACCGGGAGGCCGAGCCGGGCTTCCAGGACAAGTACTTGGAGATGTTGCGGGCCGGCGGCACGCTGCGCCACAGTGAGCTGTTGGCGCCGTTCGGTCTCGACGCGGGCGATCCCGGTTTTTGGCGACAGGGCCTGAAGGTGATCGAGGGCTTCATCGACGAACTCGAGGATTTGTGAATTGGCGGGCGACGCTGAAAACGGCTCCGTCGGCGGCAGGGTCAAGCGCTACGTCCAGGTCTCGAGCGCCGTCGGCGGCCTGGCCGCCAGGCTGGCGGGCGAGCGCTACCTCGGCATGAAGCTCGACCGCGACCGGCATGCCCGCGAGCTGACAGCGGCGTTGGGTGGTCTCAAGGGTCCGTTGATGAAGGTGGCGCAGATCATGGCCACCATACCTGAGGCCCTGCCGCAGGAATACGTGCAGGAGCTGATCCAGCTGCAGGCCGACGCGCCGCCGATGGGCTGGCTCTTCGTCAAGCGCCGTATGCAGGCCGAGCTCGGCCCCGATTGGCAGAGCCGCTTCGACGCCTTCGAGCACGAGGCCGCGGCCGCCGCGTCGCTCGGGCAAGTGCATCGGGCCCGGATCGGTGACAGGGAGCTCGCCTGCAAGCTGCAATATCCCGACATGCGCTCGGCGGTCGAGGCCGACCTCAAGCAGCTCAAGCTGATCTTTCGGATCTACCACCGCTACGACTCCTCGATCGACACCAAGCAGGTCCACGCCGAGATCGGCGCCCGCCTGCATGAAGAGCTCGACTACGAGTTGGAAGCGCGGCACATCCGCCTCTATGGCGGCATGTTGCGCCGCCAGCCGGGCGTGCACGTGCCCGAGGTCGTCGAGGAACTGTCGACCGATCGGCTGCTGACGATGACTTGGCTCGAGGGCCGTCGGCTATTGGAGTTCAAGGAGGCGCCGCTCGAGGTCCGCAACGCCATCGCGGAGAACCTGTTTCACGCCTGGTACGATCCCTTCTACCAGTACGGTGTCATCCACGGCGACCCGCACCTCGGCAACTACTCGGTCCGCGACGACCACACCATCAACCTGTTGGACTTCGGTTGCATCCGAATCTTTCAGGCCAAGTTCGTCAAGGGCGTGATCGACCTCTACCAGGCGATCCGCGACGACAACCGCGAGCTTGCGGTGCATGCCTATGAGACCTGGGGCTTCGGCGGGCTATCGAACGAGCTCCTAGACACGCTCAACCTCTGGGCCAATTTCGTCTATGCCCCCTTGCTGGACGACCGCACGCGGCGCATCCAGGAGTTCGAATCGAGTGGCGTCTACGGCCGCGAGGTCGCCGAGCGGGTGCACAAGCGGCTGCGCGAGCTGGGCGGCGTGACACCGCCGAGAGAGTTCGTCTTCATGGACCGGGCGGCGATCGGCCTCGGCGGCGTCTTCATGCACCTGCGGGCCGAGATCAACTGGCACCGCCTATTTCACGATCTCACCGACGACTACGACGCGAGCGCGATGCACCGCCGTCAGAGCCGGCTTTTGCGGAAGTTTGAGATTCCTTTGCCCTGACGTCGTCTCGCGCATTGATCAAAGTCTTCTCATTTGCAATATTGCGCCGCAACTCAAGGCGTTGGGAGAGCTGACGGGATGGTCGAAGAGACGCATGGCGGCCGGGACATCCGGATGCAGCAGGAGATGTGGGCCTCCTTCTGCAAGTTGGTCAAATGGTCGGTCATCGGCCTCGTGATACTGTTGATTCTAATGGCCCTGTTCCTGCTCTAGCATCGCGCTCGGGCAAAGCGTATCGAACGAACATTCGACGTGAAGGACTGCCGGATACTCGGCCTTGGCTTCGGGGCCGGGCGACAGCGGTCGCGACCTATTGTCGCAACGTGAGTGAGATCGTGGCGGCGTCGATATGCCTGTGAAAGGTTCGCCCCGATGAAGGTTGCAGTACCAAAGGAACGGCGTCCATACGAGAAACGAGTCGCCGTCTCGCCGGAAACGGTGAAAAAGCTGGTTGGTCTCGGTGCCGAGGTCCGCGTGGAGCAGGGCGCCGGCCTGGATGCCGCGTTTCCCGACGCCGAGTTCGAGGCCGCCGGCGCCGTCATTGCGGCCGATGCCCAGTCCACGATCGACGACGCCGAAGTGGTCTTCAAGGTCCGCCGCCCGATCACGGCGGCGGAAGAGGGGCCCGACGAGCTGTCGCTCCTCAAGTCCGGCCAGATCCTGATCGCGATGCTGGACCCGCTGATGAACCGCGAGGCGATGGCCGAGATCGCAGAGGCCGGCATCTGCGCCTTCGCGATGGAGCTGATGCCGCGCATCACCCGGGCACAGAGCATGGACGTACTCTCCTCACAGGCCAATCTCGCCGGCTACAAGGCGGTCATCGACGCCTGCGAGGAATTCGGCCGCGCCCTGCCGATGATGATGACGGCGGCCGGCACGATCGCACCGGCGCGGGTCTTCGTCATGGGCGCCGGCGTCGCCGGCCTGCAGGCAATCGCCACCGCGCGCCGCCTGGGCGCCATCGTCTCGGCGACCGACGTCCGGCCCGCCGCCAAGGAACAAGTCGAGTCGCTGGGTGCCGACTTCGTCATGGTCGAGGACGTCGAGAGCGCGCAAGCCGAGACCGAGGGCGGCTATGCCCGCGAGATGAGCGCCGAATACCAGAAAAAGCAGGCCGAGCTGGTGGCGGAGACGATACGGCGCCAGGACATCGTCATCTGCACCGCCCTGATCCCGGGCCGTCCCGCCCCGACGTTGGTCGACGAGACGATGGTACGAAGCATGAAGCCGGGCTCGATCGTGGTTGACCTGGCGGTCGAGAACGGCGGCAACTGCACGCTCTCCAAGGGCGGCGAGATCGTCGACGTGGACGGCGTCAAGATCGTTGCCCACTTGAACGTGCCGAGCCGTCTGGCGATCGACGCCTCCACGCTCTACGCCAAGAACCTGCTGAACTTCGTCTCCCCGTTCGTCGACAAGGAGACGAGCGAATTCGTCGTCGATTGGGAAGACGAGCTCGTCCTCGGCACCCTGGTCACGCGCGAGGGCCGGGTCGTCCACCCCATGCTCGCTGGAGAAGGAAGCTGACAATGGAAGCGGCCGCCGGCATCGATCCTTTCATCTTTCGACTGGCGATATTCGTGCTCGCGATCTTCGTCGGCTATTACGTCGTCTGGAGCGTGACGCCGGCGCTCCACACGCCCCTGATGTCGGTGACCAACGCGATCTCGTCGGTGATCATCGTCGGCGCCCTAATCGCGGCCGGGCCAGAGGACGTCAGCTTCTCCAAGATCCTGGGCGTCATCGCCATCGCGCTCGCAGCCGTCAACATCTTCGGCGGCTTCACCGTGACCCAGCGCATGCTGGGTATGTATAAGAAGCGATAGGGGGCCGCGGTGTCCGATAACCTCACGGCGCTCGCTTACCTGATCGCCTCGGTTCTCTTCATCATGGCCTTGCGCGGCCTATCGTCGCCGGTATCGGCGCGTCAAGGAAACGTCTACGGCATCGTCGGCATGGCCATCGCCATCCTGACGACGGTGATCCGCCCCGACGTGGTCTCCTACGGCTGGATCTTGGCAGCGGTCGTCGCCGGCGGCGGCATCGGCACAGCCATCGCGCTCCGGATCCAGATGACGGCGATGCCGGAGCTGGTCGCCGCCTTCCACAGCCTCGTCGGCATGGCGGCGGTGCTGGTGGCGGCGGCGGCGCTCTACAACCCGGCCGCCTATGGCATCGTCGATGCGGCCGGGCAGCTCAAGGTCGCCAGCCGCATCGAGATGGGGCTCGGCGTCGGCATCGGCGCCATCACCTTCTCCGGCTCGGTGATCGCCTTCGCCAAGCTGAAGGGCGTGATGACCGGCAACCCGATCGTCTTTCCGGGCCAGCATCCGCTGAACGCCGTGATCGGCATCGTCATCGTCGCCTTGCTCGTCTATTTTGCCACTGATCCGCTGCCCACCACGTTCTGGGTGATGACCGGGCTTGCCTTCCTCATCGGTTTCCTGTTGATCATTCCGGTCGGCGGCGCCGACATGCCGGTGATCGTCTCGATGTTGAACTCCTACTCCGGCTGGGCCGCGGCCGGCATCGGCTTCACGCTGGAGAACACCGCCCTCATCATCACCGGCGCGCTGGTCGGCTCGTCCGGCGCGATTTTGAGCTACATCATGTGCCGGGCCATGAACCGCTCCTTCATCTCGGTCGTCCTGGGCGGCTTCGGGGGCGACGCGGTGGCCAGTGCCACCCGCAGCGACCGTCCGGTCAAGGCCGGCAGCGCCGACGACGCCGCCTTCATCATGAAGAATGCCGGCAGCGTCGTCATCGTCCCTGGCTACGGCATGGCGGTGGCCCAGGCGCAGCATTCGGTGCGCGAGATGGCGGATCTCTTGAAGGCGCAGGGGGTCAAGGTCCGCTATGCCATCCACCCCGTCGCCGGCCGAATGCCGGGACATATGAACGTGCTGCTGGCCGAGGCCAACGTGCCCTACGACGAGGTCCTGGAGCTGGAGGAGATCAACCCCGACTTCGCCTCCACCGACGTCGCCTTCGTCATCGGCGCCAACGACGTCACCAATCCGTCCGCTCGCACCGACCCGCAGAGCCCGATCGCCGGGATGCCGATCCTGGACGTCGACAAGGCGCGCTCGACGCTTTTCGTCAAGCGCTCGCTCTCGCCCGGCTATGCCGGCATCGACAACGACCTCTTCTATGCCGAGAAGACGATGATGCTGTTCGCGGATGCAAAGCAGATGGTTGACGACATCGTCAAGGCGCTCTGAGGGCACCCGAACAGCCTGATGCCCGCCGCTGAGCGTGGCGGAGCTTAGTGGGATTTTCGTCGGAAGCCGGCCGCCCGAAACGACGGCCGGTGGGGGAGGGCCTTAGAGCAGGCCCTCGCGCTGCGCCCGCTTGCGGGCCAGCTTACGGGCCCGGCGGATCGCCTCCGCCTTCTCGCGAGCCCGCTTCTCCGAGGGTTTCTCGTAGTAGTTCCGAAGCTTCATTTCACGGAACACGCCCTCGCGCTGCAGCTTCTTCTTGAGCGCGCGCAGGGCCTGATCGACGTTGTTGTCGCGAACGACTACTTGTACCAGCGGTCTTCTCCTTGCATGTCGGCCTCGCCGCCCCGGATGGGCGTCGCCCGAGCGGCCGGCGTTATACCGCAGGCAGCGGCAAATGTGAAGTCCGACGTTGGCGCGCGGTCTTTCGCCGGAACCGGGGCATGCTAAGTTCGGCCGCTGGGCGAGTGCGTTGTCGGCGGTCGCCCGAGGAGAGGGAGAGCTCGATGTTCGCCGAACCCAAAACGCTTGCCGAGTTCAATGCCTGGGCCAATTCGCGCCTGCACGCCGCCTGCGCCGAGCTGGACGCAGCCGAGCTGAAACGCGATCGCGGCGCCTTCTTCGACTCCATCCTGGGTACGCTCAACCACATCCTGTTGGTCGATATCCTCTATCGCGAGCGCCTCGAGGGCCGGTCGACCCAGTTCACGAGCCTGGACCAGATTCTGCACGCCGATCTCGCCGATCTGACGGTCGCACAGCAGGCCGAGGACGCCTACTACATCGACCACATGTCGATGCTTGCGCCGGCCGACTTCGAGCGCCCGATCGGCTTCGAGACCCTGATGGACGCGCCCGAGTATTGGGAGGTGCCGCGCTCGGTTTATTTCACCAACCTCTTCCAACATCAGGTCCACCACCGCGGCCAGACCCACAACATGGTCTCTCAGGCCGGCCTCGAGCCGCCGCCGATCGGCTTCATCGAATACATGGTCGAGCAGGGCCTCCGGCCGGTCTCGAATGGATGAGAGGCTCGACGCGGTCGTCGTCGGCGCCGGACAATCGGGCCTCGCTGCCAGCTACTATCTGAGCCGGGCCGGCCTCGATCACGCCGTTCTGGAGCGCGGCCGGATCGCCGAGGCTTGGCGCAGCCAGCGCTGGGACAAGTTCTGCCTGGTGACTCCGAACTGGTCGCTGGCCCTTCCTGGCTGGCCCTATACTGGCGAGGCGCCCGACGCTTTTATGGCCGGCGCCGACTTCGTTGCCCACCTCGAGGCCTATGCCCGGTCCTTCCGGGCGCCCGTGCGGACCGGTGTCGAGGCCCTGAGGCTCGGTCGGGCGGAAGACGGCGGCGATCTGCTGCTGGAGACGGATGCCGGGCAGATCCGGGCGGCCGACGTCGTCGTCGCCACCTCCACCTATCAGTCGCCGCGGCGGCCGGCGGGGGCCGAAGGGCTGGAGGCGGAGATCGGGCAAGTTCACGTCGGCGACTATCGCAATACCGAGGCCCTGCCCGACGGGGCGGTGCTGGTCGTCGGCTCGGGCCAGAGCGGCTGCCAGATCGCCGACGAGCTCAATCGTGCCGGGCGCCGGGTCTACCTCTCGGTCGGTGACAGCCGCCGCCTGCCGCGCCGTTATCGGGGCCGGGATGCGATCGCCTGGCAGCGCGACATGGGCTATCTCGACCTCCGGCAGATGGCGGCCGAGGGGGTCGAACTGCTGGGGCGCTTCCTCGGCGCCGAGGGCACCCAGGTCAGTTTCCGCGACGACCTTGCCCAAAGCCTGATCCAGGCCGAGGCCTTCGCCGTCGACTTCTGCCGTGACATCGATACGTTTGTCGCCCTGAACGGCATCGAGGCGCCGTCCGAGCCGCCACCCACGCCGGCCGACCCGACGGTCGTGGCGGCGCTGGCGGCGGCCTCGCCCCGGAGGCTCGATCTTCGAGCGGCCGGCATCGCCAGCGTCATCTGGGCCACCGGCTTCGGCTTCGATTTCGGCTGGATCGAGCTGCCGATCGTCGATCGCTTTGGCTATCCGGCGACCCGCAAGGGGGTCAGTACCGAGGCCGGGCTCTACTTCGTCGGTCTCAACTGGATGCACAAGCGCAAGTCCGGCATCGTCTACGGCGTCGCCGAGGACGCGGAATGGGTCGTCCGCCATCTCGCCGGCCGCCGACAGGCGTGAGGGCACGCGCCCTTTACCGGCCCGGTGACGGACGCCATATTAGGGGCATGGCCATCCTCAAGATCGCCCGCATGGGGCACCCCGTTCTGCGCGCCCCGGCGGCACCGATCGACGATGCGACGGCGCCCGAGGTGCACCAGCTCATCGTCGACATGTACGAGACCATGGTCGACGCGCACGGCGCCGGTCTCGCGGCGACGCAGGTCCATGTGCCGAAGCGGCTGGTGATCTTTCGGGTCGCGATCGAGGACGTGGCGCCGGCTGAAGACGGCGCGCTGCTGCCGCTGACGGTGTTGATCAACCCGGTGCTGGAGCCACTCGGCGAGGCCAAGAGCGAGGACTGGGAGGGCTGTCTCTCGGTGCCGGGACTGCGTGGCTTGGTGCCGCGCTACGATTGCATCCGCTACCGAGGCCTGGCGCCGGACGGCAGCACGATCGACCGCGTCGCCGACGGCTTGCACGCTCGCGTCGTCCAACACGAGTGCGACCATCTGGACGGCATCCTCTATCCGCAGCGCATGACCGACCTCTCCATGCTCACCTTCGATTCCGAATACCACCATTTCCGGGCCGAGGCGCAGGCCGCGGCGGAAGCCGGCGCCGAGGCCGCGGAATGACTGGCAGCCGCGATCTGGCGGCGAAGCGCCGGCTGTTGTCGGCGGCGCTGGTGGAGGTGCCCTTCGACGGCTGGAGCGAGCGGACCCTGCGTCGGGCGGCATCGGCGGCGGGGCTCGGCCGGTCCGAGGCGACGCGGCTCTTTCCGGGCGGGGTCGGGGCCTTGGTCGCGTTTCACCTGGAAGAGGTCGATTCCGCGATGCTGGCCGAGCTGGCGCGGCGGGATCTCGCTGCCATGCGGGTTCGCGACCGAATTCAAACCGCGGTCCGGGTGCGGTTGGAGTTGCAGGCGCGTCACCGCGAGGCGGTCCGGCGCACGCTCGCCTACCTTGCCCTGCCTGGCAACGGCCGCCGGGCGCTGAGCGCGCTCGGCCGCACCGTCGACCGGATCTGGCGCGCCGCCGGCGACCAGGCGACCGACTTCAACTACTACACCAAGCGGGCCCTGCTGGCCGGCGTCTATGGTGCCACCGTGCTCTTCTGGCTCGACGACGATTCGGACGGGCACGAGGCCACCTGGGCCTTCCTCGACCGCCGCATCGACGAGGTCATGAGCATCGAGAAGGCCCGCGGCCGGGTGGCCAAGCGGCTCGACCGCCTGCCCTCGCCCTGGCGGGCCCTGGGCCGGCTCAGATACGGCCGCGCCGGCGCCTGAGCGCGGATCAGCCCCTCGGCTTGAGGCGAGTCACGTGGCCCATCTTGCGGCCGGGGCGGGCCTCGGCCTTGCCGTATAGGTGCAAATGGGCGCCGGGCTCGGCCAAGATCTCGGGCCAGGCCTCGATCGCGTCGCCCAGCAGGTTCTTCATTTCGGCGTCGAAGAGCCGTTCCGGCGGGCCCAGCGGCAGGCCGCAGACGGCGCGGATATGCTGCTCGAACTGGCTGGTACGACAGCCCTCGATCGTCCAGTGGCCCGAGTTGTGGACCCGAGGGGCGATCTCGTTGACGAGCAGCTCGGCCTCCGGCAGCAGGAACATCTCAACGCCGATGACGCCGACATAGTCGAGCGCCGTCAGCAGGCGGCCCGCGATCTCGCCTGCCCGGCGGGCCGTCTCGTCGCCGATCGGCGCCGGCGCGATGGTGGTGTCGAGGATGTGGTCGACATGGCAATTCTCGACCGGGTCGAAGGCGGCGACGCTGCCGTCGAGACCGCGCGCCGCAACGACCGATATCTCCCGCTCGAAAGCGACGAAGGCCTCCAGAATTGCCGGCGCCCGGCCGATCGATTCCCACGCCTGATCCGAATCGGCCGCCCCTGCCAGCCTGGCCTGGCCCTTGCCGTCGTAGCCGAGGCGCCGGGTCTTCAAGACCGCCGGCGCGCCGACCTCGGCAAGGGCCGTCTCGACATCGCCGGCATCGTCCACGGCGCGAAAGACGGCGGTGGGGATTCCGATGTCGTCGACGAAGCGTTTCTCCAAGAGCCGGTCTTGGGCGATGCCGAGGGCGTCCGGCGAGGGACGGACCGGCCGATGGCGGGCCAGGTAGGTCGCGGTCTCGAGCGGGATGTTCTCGAACTCGAAGGTGACGACGTCGACGGCGGCAGCGAACCGCTCCAGGGCCTCGGTATCGTCATAGGGCGCGACCGTGGCCCGGCTCGAGACCTCGGCCGCCGGCGAATCGGCCTCGGGGCAGAAGATGTGCACGCGGTAGCCGAGCGGTGCCGCCGCCAGGGCCAGCATCCGGCCGAGCTGGCCGCCGCCCAGGATGCCGATAACGCCGCCGGGGGCGAGAGCCTCCGCCAAAGTCGCCATGGCTCCGCTAGGCGTCCTCGGGCGTTTCAGGTACCGCCTCGGTCTGCCGTTGCCGCCAGGCCTCGAGATTCTGGCGGACGTCTTCGTCCTCCAGGGCCACGATCGAGGCCGCGAGCAGGCCGGCGTTGGCGGCGCCGGCGCGGCCGATGGCGAGCGTTCCGACCGGGATTCCGGCCGGCATCTGGACGATCGACAGCAAGCTGTCCATGCCGGAAAGGGCCTTGCTCTCCACCGGCACGCCGAGGACCGGCAGCGCCGTCATCGCGGCCGCCATGCCGGGCAAGTGGGCGGCACCGCCGGCGCCGGCGACGATCACGCGGATGCCGCGATCGGCCGCGCCCTTGGCATAGTCGTAGAGCCGGTCCGGTGTGCGGTGCGCCGAGACCACCTTGCATTCGTGTCCGACACCGAGCTCCTGCAGGACCTCGGCGGCGTGGCGCATCGTCTCCCAGTCGGAGCGGCTGCCCATGATGATTCCGACCCGTGGCGGCGATGTCATCCCTGGTCTCCCGTAAAGCCCGACGATTATAGGGGGCCACCCGAGGGCCGCAAAAGGGCCTCGGAAATAGCAATTCAACGCAGTTGAAAGATTTGGTAATGTTTTCTTGTCTATAAGAATAGGGAAGCAGGCCCGCATCGGTGACGGTTTCGGGGGCGGACGGTGGCCTGCGAGTGTGGTATAGAGCCTGCGTCGACATGAAGATCAGCGATACGAGACCTCAGTCCGGCACGGCAAGCGTTCGCCGCGAAAGCCGTGCGGCCGGGCGCTATGCCGAGGCGCAGAGCCGTGCGCCGGCAGCGGTCGGCGATTCGGCCTCGGTGATGGGCGTGCCCGAGGCCGAGCTGACGCCGAAGGTCCGCGAAGCGATCATGAAGCTGATGCAGGAGGTCGAGAACCTGCGCCGCGAGCTCGACCGCACGCATGAGCGCCTCAACCACATGGAGCGCCTGGCTGACCAGGACCCGTTGGCGCCGATCGCCAACCGCCGCGCCTTCGTGCGCGAGCTCAACCGCGTGATCTCTTTCACCGAGCGCTACAACACCAACTCCAGCCTGGTCTATTTCGACATCAACGGCTTCAAGAAGATCAACGACAACCATGGCCACGCGGCCGGTGACAAGGCCTTGATGCACGTCGCCGAGGTGCTGTTGGAGAGTGTGCGCGAATCGGACATCGTCGGCCGCCTCGGCGGCGACGAGTTCGGCGTCATTCTGGCCCAGGCGGACGAGCAGTTGGCTGCCGACAAGGCCCAGCTCCTGGCCAACGAGATCGAGCGCCGTCCCTTGGAGTGGGAGGGCAAGCACCTGGAGATCGGCGTCGCCTATGGTGTCACCACCTTCTCGGGCGGCGAATCGGTGAACGACGCCCTGGCCGCCGCCGACCGCGCCATGTACGAGCGGAAGGCGGCGATGAAGGCCAGCGGTGATTGAGCCTGCCCTCGAGGCGCGATAGTGCCGAACTCAGGCGATGATATCCGGATAGAGCAGGCTTTCGATCCTGACGATCATGTCCTTGAGCTGCA
>JASLMY010000158.1 GCA_030746295.1 Alphaproteobacteria bacterium
ATGGTCGGCTTGTAGCCCCGCTTGACCATGTCCGGCAGCAGAACGCTGCCGAGGATCGCGGTGTTGGCGATGGTCGAGCCGGAGAGCGAGGAGAAGATCGTGCCGCCGACGATCGAGACCACCGAGAGCCGGCCGGGAATCCGCGCGATCAGCCGGTCGATGGCACCGATCGCCTTGAAGGCGACGCCGGTGTGCAACAGGATCTCGCCCATCAGCAGAAACAGTGCGATCGGCGTCAGCACGAACTTGGCGACGGCGAGGTGGAACTCGCGCGGCATCGACTGGAGGCCTATGTCGCCGCCCAGGAAGAGGAAGGTGCCGAGGATGTTGGCGGCGAAGAAGGCGAAGGCGACCGGCAGGCCCAAGAACATGCCGAGGCACACGGTGCCCAGCAGCAGGGTCATGGCGTAGTACCACTCCACGGCGCTAGAACCTGGCTTCCGGCACCGACGGGCCGGCCGCGCCTGGCGTCCGGCGGGTGTTGCGCAGAC
Source organism: Alphaproteobacteria bacterium (assembly GCA_030746295.1). The sequence goes on from JASLMY010000158.1 coordinate 492, forward strand.
GCAGCAGGAACTCGATCGCCAGCATCAGGCAGGCGATCGCGAAGACCAGCATCATCCACCAGTCGGCGATCACCAGCAGCTTGTCCGGTTTCGATTCCTCGACGAAATCGGTGATCGTGGCCCGGACGCCGTAATAGCAGAGGCCGCCCGCGATGATCGCGCCGACGAGGTCCAGCGCCTGCTCCAGGCGTCGGGCCAGGCCCCGGGGAAGGGTCGAGACGATCACGTCGACCCGGACATGGGCCCGCTGGTGCAAGACCCAGGGCGCGGCGAGGAAGACACCGACATAGAGCGCGTATTCAATGCCTTCGTAGAGCCACGGCATATTGCCCCAGCCGAGCCGCCGGATCAGCAGGTCGAGCGGAATCAGGATCGCGATGAGGGCGATCGAGAGCGCGACCAGCGAGGCCAGGAAGAGGGTCAGCCGGCCAAAGGCGGACTCGAGCCGATCGAGCATGGGGCGCTCTCAGCCGTTCTGCGTCGGAACCTTGCCGGCTTGGCCGAACCGATCCGGCGGTCCGGATCGATCCGGCCTTGCTGCCGTCACTTGGTGAAGAGCTCGCGCAGCTTTTGGCCGTGCTCGGGGCTTTTCTCGATCACCGCGGACCAGCCCGCCTCCTTGGCGGTCTTCGACCACTTCGCGCGCTCGGCACCTGTGAGCTTGATCGCCTGCAAGCCCTGGCTCGCGGTCTTGGCGTTCTGCTTGGCCAGCCTGAGGGACCATTCCTCGGCGTTGGCCTCGTGGCTAAGCCCGACTTTGGTCAGCACGTCCTGTTGTGCCGGCGTCAGGGTCTTCCAGACGCCGAGGTTGACCAGGGTTTGGATATAGGCGCCATAGAAGCCCGGCTCGACGCGGTACTTGGTGACCTTGACCCAAGCCGGCACCCAGCCGAGCGCCGGCCAGCCATAGCCCTGAACCGTGCCGTTTTCCATGTAGGTGTAGACTTGCGCGATATTCGAGCGCTGCACGGTAGCACCCAGGGCCTTGAAGAAGGGCGTGTAGACGGGCGAGACGCGCAGATGCAGGCCGGACAGGTCGGCCTTGTCGATCTTCTTGTTGAGCCAGAGGAAGAACGGGCCGAAGTTGACGTGCCGGGCCACGAAGTGGAAGTTCTTGGCGGCGTAAAGCTTGCGCATGTAGTCGTAGCCGCCGTTTTGGCGCATCTCGGCGGCGGAATAGTCGGACAGCTTCAGGGCCGCGGCCTCGGGCACGACGTTGCCCCAATAGGCGTCCGGGCAGCCGACGATGTCGTAGACGCCTTTGGTCATCCGCTTGGTCATTTCGAAGGGACTGCCGATGGCGGGCGCGCCGCCGATCAGGTTGATCTGGACCACCCCCTTGCCCTTGGCGTTGACGTCGTTGACGTAGGCCTCGAAGGGCTTGGAGACCGGGCTGCCGATCGGGAAGCAGCTGGCCCCCTTCAGCGTCACCTCGGCCGCCGCTGCCGGTAGGGCCACCAGACCGATGACCGACGCTGCCGCCGCGACGAACGTCGCAAGTTTCATTGCCATTTTCTCTTTCCCTCCCGTAGAGCTCCAACGCACGGATCGCCGGCAAGGCACCCCCGAAAACGGTCTGCCGTGGCGATCTTCGAGACACGATAGAGCAAAACCCGCAAAATCGCGACGACAATGACGGCCCCGAAGGCCCTGTCCTCGTCCTCGGACCGCACCAAATCGTGACCGGCCGTGAGTCGATCCCGTGATCCCCATCACTTTCCATTCCGGGTCCTTACACGACATGTTAAGCATGGCGACGCACCTCGCCATGCATAGCGCAGGAGGAAGCCATGTTGCGTAAAGCGACCTTGACACTGGCGGCCTTCGCGACCTTGGTGCTCGCGACGCCGAGCCTGGCGCAGAGCATTTGTGGCGAGCGAAGCCGCTTTCTCGACCAACTAAGTGAGCGCTACGGCGAAAACCCGGCCGCCATCGGCCTGGTCTCGAACGGCAGCCTGCTGGAGGTGTTGACCTCGAAGCAGGGCAGCTGGACCATCATCGTCACCAAGCCGAGCGGCGTCAGCTGCGTGTTGGCCAGCGGCGAATCCTGGGAATCCGTGCCGACGCTCGCCATGGGCCCCTCGGCCTGAGCGTCGATCCTCCGGCGTTCAGGTCAGCGGCGCCATGGCCGGCGCCGGGTCGGACGGTTCCGGCTCGCCGTCGGCCGCCTGGGCGGCAACGGGCGCGGGCCGGGTCTCGTGGAATTCCGCCTCTTCCGTCTCGATGTGGACATAGAGGTTCTTCAACGCGTCGGCGACGCGCTCGGCGGTGAAGCTCGGCGGCGTGCCCTCGTATTTGCAGGCGGCGACCACTTGGTCGCAGATGAACTTGGGCTGATAGTAGGCCAGGTGGTAGTTGTTCTTCACCTGCAGCTGCGCAATGACGTATTCGTAGATCTCGTCCGTCAGCTCCAGGTTCTCGGTGGCCGCCACGGCCTTGAAGATCATGTGAAAGATCTCGCGGCTCGGCTCGAAGAGCTCGATCTTGTAGGGGATCCGCCGCAGGAAGGCCGGATCCATCAGGTCATCGGGCTCCAGGTTCGTCGAGAAGATCAGCAACTCGTCGAACGGTAGGTAGAAGCTCTTGCCGGTCTGTAGCTTGAAGAAATCGATGCGGCTCTCCATCGGCACGATCCAACGGTTCAAGAGCGCCTCCGGGCTGATCAGCTGACGCCCGAAGTCGTCGACGATGAAGGTGCCGCCGAGCGCCTTGATGTGCATGGGCGCCTCGTAGAAGCGCGAGGTGTCGGAGAAGCTCATATCCAACATCTCCAACGACAGCTCGCCGCCGACGACGACCGTCGGCCGGCGGATCGCGAGCCAACGCTGGTCGAACTCCTCGCGCCGGATGCCCGGCGTTTCCACCGCCAAGCTGGAGTCATGCTCTTCGACCGCGGACAGGTGCACGCTCTGGTCGTAGATTTGGATGATCTGACCTTCGACCTCCAGGCAATAGGGCATATAGATGACGTGCTTGAAGATATCGGCGACGCGGGTGGCGATGGCGGTCTTACCGTTGCCGGGCGGGCCGTAGAGCAGGATCGTCCGGCCGGCGTTGATCGCCGGACCGATCTTGCGCAAGAACTCGCCCGGTATGACCAGGCCCTGAAAGCAGCCCCGAATATCGGACTCGTCGAGCGATTCGTTGGTAATCCGCTGCTTGACGATCTGCTCCTGGAAGGCGGCGAGCGAGACCGGGGCCGGGCCGACATAGAGGTTGCGTTCCAGCGCTTCGGTCGCGGCGTCACGGCCGCGCTGGGTCAGCGAATAGCGGACCTCGCCGATGGCGACCGCGCCCGAACCGCCGGTCGCACCCAGAATTTGCACCAGCTCCCGCGCCGCCACGTCCTCGAAAAGCTGCTTAACGACGTTATAGGGCAGCTTCAGGGCCGGCATCAGCTCGGCAATGGTCTCGCGCTGCTCGATGTACATGAACTTCAGCAGCAGCGAGGACAGCAAAGCCTGTGAGACGCCGGTGTCCTCCAGGGACTTGGGCGCCTTCGGCGTCTCGTGCATGACCTCGTCGAGCTGCTCGCGCGTGACGACGCCGAGCCCGATGAGATTGTCGCCGAGGCGCCCGCCCTTCGTCTTCTGCCGTCTGGCCGCCTCTTCGATGTCGGCCGCCGAGACCAACCCCCGGGCCAATAGTATCTCGCCAAGCCGCATGTCAGCCTCTTTCGCTCAAAGCCCTCGTCGCGCAATACTCACCGCCGCTGTCCAGTGTCGCCGGGCAGCGATGAGTCGCAACGCGTTTATACCTCAGATATGAGAGCCGTATCGAATTTTTCCGTTGATCCCGCGATCCAAACTACCCGAGAGCCGCCGCCGTTTTCGGATCGCGTGTACATCAAACGCCCTCGTGCAAGGAGTATCGATCGATGACCGAGACATTGGCCGACCTCATCGAGGCCCGCTTCGGACTGCCGAGCGAGGTCGGCCGCGACCGGGTGGCGGAGGGCGAGCTCGCCAGCCTTCTCACCCATCGCACCCATCGGCGCTTCACCGATGCACCGGTGTCGGACGAGATGGTCGAGTTGATCCTGGCCTGCGCCTTCTCCGCACCCTCGAAATCGGACCTGCAACAGGCGGCCATGATCCGGATCGAGGACCCCGAAAAGCGCCGCGCCATCGCCGAGCTGATCCCCTCGATGCCCTGGATCGGCACGGTCCCGGTGTTCTGGATCGTCTGCGGCGACAACCGGCGGATCCGGCGGATTTGCGAGCTGCGGGGACCGGCCTTCGCCAACGATACCCTCGACAGCGTGCTGAATGCGGCCGTGGACGCGGCCCTGGTGCTGCAGAACGCGATCCGGGCGGCGACGGCACTGGGCCTCGGTTGTTGCCCGATCAGCGTCGTGCGCAACCATATCGAGGCAATTTCCGAGCTCTTGGCCTTGCCGGATTGCGTCTTTCCCGTCGCCGGGCTTTGTATCGGGCATCCTGCGCATTCGGGCTATGTCAGCATGCGCTTGCCGCTTTCGGTCAGCGTTCACACCGACTCTTACGACGATTCCGATTTGGACGCCGAAATCAACGCCTACGACCGCCGCCGCGATGCCGTCTATTCCATACCGCCCGAAAAACAGCGCCATCTCGATAGTCACGGCAAACCCGACTTCTATGGCTGGTCCGAGGACAAGGCACGCCAGGTCTCGCTGCCCGAACGCGAGCAATTGCGCGCCTTTTTGCAAGCACACGGCTTCTCCCTCGACTGAGTCCTTGGCCGACGACGAATTCGCTTTGCAATCGAAATATTTGTAACCATATAATTCGTATACAAACTATTTGCTTCGGGACCGTTTATGTCCGATTCCCTCCACGACCGTTTCGGCGAGAGATTGGGAGAAGTGGCCCGGCTCTGGCGGGTGCAGATGAATCGGCGCCTGCAGAGCCACGGCCTGAGCGTCGCCCAGTGGCTGGTGCTCCGCGCTTTGGCGCGCAAGGGCGACGGCACGGTGCAGCGCGACTTGGCCGAGGCCATCGGCGTCGAGGGCTCGACCTTGGTGGGGCTGCTCGACCGCCTGGCCAAAGCCGGCCTGATCGAGCGCCGCGAGGCGGCGCACGATCGGCGCTACAAGTCGGTGCATCTGAGCGCCGCCGCCCAGGACTTGATCCCCGTGCTCGACGAGGTCCATCGTGGCCTCCGCCACGAGCTCTTTGGCGACATCCCGGAACGCGACCTGGCCACCGGCCTCGAGGTCCTGGAGCGTGTCCTGGCCCGCATCGAGGGGCTGGCCGGTAGGGCGGCCGAGGACCGCCCGGCGGCGATGGCCGAGCGATGAACGACCAGAGCCTCAAGCCCGCAGACCCCAGTGCGCGGACGGCGGCGAAGCCGCCGCCGCCGCCGTCGGCATCGACGACCGGGCGCCGGCCCAAGCGGCTGCTGGTCCCACTGGTGACTCTGACGCTCTTCGCGGTCGCGGTCGCGGTCTGGGCCGGGCGCTGGTATCTGCATAGCCTGGCCTATGTCGACGAGGCCAATGCCCGTGTCGTCTCCGAGATCACGGCGCTGTCGAGCCGGGTCTCCGGCTGGGTCGTGGAGATGCGGATCAGCGAAGGCAGCCGTGTCGGGCGGGACGAGGTCCTGGTTCAGATCGACGACCGGCGCTCACGCATGCAGCGCGACGAACTGACCTTGGCACACGCCGCCCTGATGGCCGAGCGGGATCGGGTCACGGCCGAGATCTCCATGGTCGACGGCCGCACGGAAAGCCGCCATGCGAGCGAGAAATCGAAGCTGGCGGCAGCCAAGGCACTGGCCGAGTCGGTCCAGCACGAGCTTCGCTACGCCGAGGACGAATACAAGCGGGCGCAATCGCTTTCCAAACGCGGCGTCGTCGCCGCTCGTGCCCTCGACCAGGCGCGCACCGCCTATCTCAGGGCTCAGCAGGAGCGGCTCCGGGCCCAGGCCCAGGTGGCGAGCGCCAAGGCGGAGCTGGCGGAGGCGGCCTCGGCGCGGCGCGAGCTCGATGTGCTCAAGGCCGAGCGTGCCCATCTGGTGCACCGGGCCGAGGCCATCCAGGTGCAGATCGAGCGCCAAGCCCTCGACGTTCGCGATCGGGCGGTCCGAAGCCCGCTCGACGGCGTCGTCAGCCGCACCTTCGTCGCCAATGGTGAATACGTCACCCCCGGTCAGCGGATCGCGCTATTGCACAATCCGCAAGAGATCTGGATCGAGGCCTTGATCAAGGAAACGGTCGTTCGCCGCATCGCCGTCGGCCAGCCGGTCGAGATCACGATCGACGCCTACCCCGACCAATCCTTCGCCGGCAAGGTGGAGCGCATCGGCCACGCCGCTACCAGCGAGTTCACCCTGTTGCCGACCCCGAACCCGAGCGGCACCTTCACCAAGGTCACGCAGCGTATCCCCATCCGCGTCACCCTGGCGCAGCAGAACGACCTTTTGAAGCCGGGCATGATGGTCGAGGTCTCCATTGACGTCCGCGAGCCCTGAGCACCCCGATCTCGCCTTCTTGAAGGATCGCCGGTGGTTCGCGACCGCAACCGTCAACCTGTCGACGATCGGCGCGATCATGGCCTCGACCATGGTCAACGTCGCTCTGCCCGATATCATGGGCGCCTTCGCCGTCGGCCAAGACATCGCCCATTGGCTCTCGACCGGATTCCTGAGCGCGATGACCGTCTGCCTGCTGCTGAACGCCTGGCTGATGGCCAGGCTCGGCCCCCAGCGGACCTATCTGCTGGCGGTCGTGGTCTTCACCGTTGCCTCCTTCATCGGCCTGGCCGGCACCAACATCGAGACCGTGATCCTGTCCAGGGTCTTGCAGGGCGCGGCCGCAGGCCTCTTTCAGCCCTTGGCGCTGGCCGTCGTCTATGCCGCCTTTCCGCCCGAGCAGCGCGGTATCGGCATCGGCATCTTCGGCATGGGCGTGGTAATGGGGCCCGCCTTCGGGCCGGCCATCGGCGGCGTTATCGTCGACCATTTCGGCTGGGAATACAGCTTCGTCGGCGCCCTGCCGGTCTGCCTCCTGGGTGGCGTGCTCTGCCTCTCGACCCTACCGCACAGCCTCGGACACCTGCCGCGCCGGCCCTTCAATTGGGTCAGCTTCGCCCTCATCGTGCTGGCGGTATCGACGGGCCTGACCTCGCTCTCGAACGGCCAACGTCTGGGCTGGAACGCCGACGTCATCGTCGTCGGCTTCTTCACCGCGGCGCTCGCGTTCCTTGCCTTCGTGATCTGGGAGATGCTGACCGACAGCCCTTTGCTGCAGGTGCGCCTCTTCACCAACCCGATGTTCGCGATTTCCTCGGTGGTCGGCATCCTCTTCGGTGCCGGCATGTTCGGCTCGCTCTACCTGCTGCCGCTCTTCGTCCGCACGGTGCAACACTTCACCGCCACCAAGGCGGGCCTCTTCCTGATGCCGTCGGGCTTGATCTTGGTGCTGGTCTTTCCGATCGCCGGCCGCATCGCCCAGCACTCCTCGCGCGGGCCGATCGTGGTCGGCCTGCTGATCTTCGGCGGCTCCAACCTGTTGATGGTGGACGCCGACGCCAACATGGCGCTCCTGACCCTCATCCTTCTGTCGGTGATCGGCCGCTCGGGCCTGGGCCTGATCATGCCCTCGCTCAACCTGCAGGGCCTCAGGACGCTCAGCCCGGAGCTGATGCCGTACGGACCCGGGACGCTCAACTTCGTGCGCATGCTGGGCGCCGCCGCCGGCGTCAACGCGACCTCGGTCCTGCTCGACCGCCGCTTCGATTTGCACCGCGACCTCTTGAAGACGACGCAGACCGCCGACAACTCGGTGACCCAAGACCTTTTCCAACGCCTGGGCGAGTACCTGGACGCGGCCGGCCTCACCGGCGTTGAGCGGCTCTCGGCGATGATCGGCTATCTCAGACAGACGATCGACGGGCAAGCCAACGCGCTGGCGTTCCAGGATGCCTTTCTGATGATCGGGATCGTCTTCATGCTCGGGCTGTTGCCGGCCTTCTTCATGGGCCGGAAAGAGCAAGCTGCCGGTATCGCGGCGCGGCCGGCCCAGGCCTGAACCAGTCGTTAGGAATGACCAGCCGAGGAGAGACAGCGTGACGAGCGAGACGGACCGATCGCCCTATCAACACATCCAATGCCGAGCCGAAGCGCGCATCGGCCGCATCACCCTTCACCGACCCGAGGTCATGAACGCGCTGAACCCGGAAATGATGGGCGAGATCGCCGAGGCGATGGCGGTGCTCGATCGGGACGAGGCGGTGCGCGCCATCGTCATCGACGCGGTCGGCAAGGGCTTCTCGGCGGGTGGCGACAAGGGCTTCCTCGACGCCGTCGGCAAGCTGCGTCCGTTCGAGATCCACGACCAGGTTTACGCATACTTCGGCGCCGCCGTCCGGGCCGTCAAGCTCTGCCCCAAGCCGACCGTGGCGGCGGTCAACGGCCCGGCCTACGGCGCCGGCTGCGAGATCGCGCTTGCCTGCGACTTCCGCATCGCCTCCACGGAAGCCGCCTTCGCCGAGAACTGGATCAAGCTCGGCCTGATCTCGCCCCTGGGCGGGATGCTGTTGCTGCCCCGGATCGTGGGCCTGACCAAGGCCACCGAGATGCTGATGCTGGGCCAGCCGGTCGACGCCGAGGAGGCGCTTCGGATCGGCCTCGTCAACGAGGTGGTGGCGCCCGAGGCCCTGGCCGAGCGGGCGGACGACCTCGCCCGGCGCCTGGCCGAGGGCGCGCCGCTCGGCCTCGCCGCCATGAAGGAGGGCCTGCGCCGCGGCCTCGACTCGACCCTGGCACAGGAATGGGAGCACAACGTCTATGTGCAAGCCATGCTGATCGATTCGCAAGACTTCCGCGAAGGCGTCGCGGCCCTGACCGAGCGGCGCAAACCCGACTTCCAGGGCCGCTAGCCATCGGCCTCGCGCCGATTTGATGTGAGCCGGCGCGGCCGGCCGGATATGGTGCGCCGCCATATGGAACAGGGAAGATCGAGCATGTCCGGCCAATTCGTTCGACGCGGGCTCGTCCGGCTGAGCCTCGGGCTCTGCCTCGTCATGGCGCTCGGCGGCTTTCAGTCCCTCGAGGCCCTGTTCGCGCCCAAGGCCGAGCTCTGGCCGCGCTGGCAGGCGCACGACCCGAAGTCGACGCAAAGCATCGACCACGGTGCGTGGGCCGGTTTTCTGCGCCGCTACCTGAGGCCGGGGACAGACGGCATCGCCCGTGTCGCCTACGGCGCGGTCGGCGGAGAGGACCGCGCCCGGCTCGACGCCTATCTCGCCATGCTGGAAGCGGTGCCGGTGGACCGCCTGTCGCGGCCCGAGCAAAGGGCCTTCTGGATCAACCTCTACAACGCGGCGACCGTGCGGCTGATCCTGGACCATCCGGCGGCCGCCAGCATCCGCGACATCGACATCTCGCCGGGCCTCTTCGCCGACGGTCCCTGGGGCAAGAAGCTGCTCCAAGTGGCGGACGTGGCGCTCAGCCTGAACGACGTCGAGCACCGGATTCTGAGGCCGATCTGGCGCGATCCGCGCCTGCACTACGCCGTCAACTGCGCCGCCCTCGGCTGCCCGAACCTGCAGGCCGAGGCCTTTACGGCGGCCAACACCGAGCGGCTGCTGGAGGCGGCGGCCCGCGCCTACGTCAACCATCCGCGCGGCGTCATGGTGGACGGCCAGCGCCTCGTCGTCTCCTCGATCTACGTCTGGTTCCAAGAAGATTTCGAGGGCACCGATAGGGGCGTGATCCGGCACCTGAAGCGCTATGCCGAGGCACCGCTCGCGGCGGCGCTCGGCGGCGTCGAGCGGATCGATGGCCACGCCTATGACTGGCGCCTCAATGCGGTTGCGGGCGTTTCCAACTAGCTCCGGGCGGAGCGATAGAGGCGCGCCAAGGTCTCCGGCGAGACGCCCAGGTAGTAGAGCACGTGCAGCCAGAGCCACCCGGCGACGATCGCCGCCGGGTGGCGGCCGGCGAAGCGCCTGGACGAGCTGACGAGCGGCGCCTCCTCGATGCAGCAGGTCGGCCCGTAGCGCTCCAGGCGGCGGCCGAAGTCGTAGTCCTCCATCAGCGCGATCGGCCGGATGCCGCCGAGCGCCTCGTAGACCCGGCGACGGACGAAGATGCCACTGTCGCCGTAGTAGAGGCCCCGGCGGCGAAACCAGGCATAGAAGCCGGTGAGCCAGCGGGAAAAGCCGTCCTCGCCGTCGAAAACGATGCGGAAGTTGCCGCCGACGAGCTCAGGTCTCGCGGCGAGCCGCTCGGCGATCCGCCCGAGGCCCGTCTCCGGAAAGATGGAATCCGCGTGCAGGAAGAGGATGACCTCGCCGCGTGCCGCCGCGGCGCCATGACGAAGCTGGCGCCCCCGGCCCGCTGCCGTTTCCAAAACCACCGCACCGCCGGCGCGGGCCAGCGCCGGCGTGGTGTCGCGGCTGCCACCGTCGACCACGATCACCTCTCGCAACAATGGCTGGCAGGCGAGCGCGGCCAACAGGCCGGGCAGCCTCTCGGCCTCGTTCAGCGCCGGTATCACGACCGAGATCATCACCCCGACATCTTGCCAAGCAGGCGCCCCAGGCCTCAAGATCGGTGCCATGCAAAAAAGCGAAGGTCGAATCCTGACGACGCACGCCGGCAGCCTGCCGAGACCGCCGGCGCTGGTGGATCTCTTCGTCCGGCGTGCCCGGGGCGATACGTTCAATCAGCAGGCGCTGGCGCATCAGATCGAGAGCGCCACCCGATGGGTGGTGACGAAGCAGCTCGAGGCCGGCATCGACATCCCCAACAACGGCGAGCAGCCGCGCGAGGCCTTCTTCCTCTATGTCCGCCATCGGATGAGCGGCTTCGGCGGCATCGGTAGCCGGCCGCCCTTTCAGGATCTCGTCCGCTATCCGGGATTCCGGGCGATGCGCGAACGTCACCTGGCGAATGTGACGGCGGTCTCCAACTTCGAGCCGCCCAAGGTGGTGGACGAGGTCCGCTATCTCGACCCGGCGTTCGTGGAGGGCGAGTGCGACGACTTTCGCCGCGTCCTGGCGGCCGAGGCGCCCGAGCTCGAAGAGGCCTTCGTCACCGCGCCTTCGCCCGGCATCATCGCCGCCGCCGTGCCGAACGGGCACTACGACACCGACGAGGCCTATATCGAGGCTTTGGCGACCGCACTCCGGACCGAATACGAGGCGATCGTCGAGCGCGGTTTCGTCTTGCAGCTCGACTGCCCCGACCTGGCGATGGAGCGCCATCTCTCCTATGGCGAGCGCCCGCTGGCCGATTTCCTGGGCTTCGTCGAGACGGTGGTGGCGGCGATGAACCGCGCGCTCGAGAACGTGCCCCGCGACCGGGTCCGGCTGCACGTCTGTTGGGGCAACTACGAGGGCCCGCACGATTGCGACGTGCCGCTGGCCGAGGTCTTGCCGAAGCTCCTGGAGGCGGACGTCGGCGCCTTCGTCCTGCCCTTCGCCAACCCGCGCCATGCACACGAATACCGCGCGCTGGCAGGCGGCGTTCTGGCGGACGATCAGTTGCT
>JASLMY010000159.1 GCA_030746295.1 Alphaproteobacteria bacterium
GCGGGCCAGCGTGTCGACGGTATAGCGCGTGCCGAGGCGGCGCTCGAGGTCGCTGATCCGGATGCGGGGATGCCGGCCGGCCTTGCGGGCATGTGTCAACCGCTTCTCCAGTGGCGCCATGCCGGCCGCGGGCTTCAACGGGTTCTGCGGTGCCACCAGCCACCAGACCTGATCGAGGCGCAAGCGCTTCAAGGCCTCGAGGCTGAGATGGCGGTGGCCGGCATGGGCCGGATTGAACGAGCCGCCTAAGAGACCGACGCGGAGCCGGGCCATGGCGGATCAGGGTCGGGTCTGACCGTCGCCGCGAACGACGTACTTGAAGCTGGTCAGCTGCTCGACGCCGACCGGGCCGCGGGCGTGCAGGCGCGCCGTCGAGATGCCGATCTCGGCCCCCATGCCGAACTCGCCGCCGTCGGCGAACTGGGTCGAGGCGTTGTGCAGGACGATGGCGCTGTCGACCTCGGCCAGGAACTTGGCGGCGTGGCCTTCGTCCTCGGTGACGATGCTTTCGGTGTGGTGCGAGCCGTGCCGGCCGATGTGGTCGATCGCCTGGTCGATATCGTCGACGACCCGGACGGCGATGATCGCGTCCAAATACTCGGTGTCCCAGTCGGCCGCGTCGGCGGGCTGGACGCGGCCGTCGACCGCCTGGGTGGCAGCATCGCCGCGAACCTCGCAGCCGGCCTCGATGAGATCGCCAACCAGGGGCTCGAGGTGGCTCGCCGCTACCGCCCGGTCGACCAGCAGCGTTTCCGCCGCGCCGCAGATCCCGGTGCGGCGCATTTTGGCGTTGAGCGAGATCGCGCGGGCCTTCTCCAAGTCGGCGCCAGCGTCGACATAGACGTGGCAGTTGCCGTCGAGATGGGCGATCACCGGCACCCGGGCCTCGCGCTGGACCCGCTCGATCAGCGACTTGCCGCCACGCGGTACGACGATGTCGACATATTCGGGCATCGTCAGCAGCATGCCGACGGCGGCCCGGTCGCGGGTCGGCACCCGCTGGATAGCGGCCTCCGGCAGCCCGGCGGCCCGCAGCCCGGCGACCAGGCAGGCATGGATGGCGGCGCTAGAATGGAAGCTCTCCGAGCCGCCCCTCAGGATCGACGCGTTGCCGGCCTTGAGGCAGAGGGCGCCGGCGTCCGCAGTGACGTTGGGACGGGACTCGTAGACGATGGCGACGACGCCCAGGGGCACGCGCACGCGCTCGATGGCGAGGCCGTTGGGCCGCTTCCAGGCGGCGATGACGTCGCCGACCGGGTCGGCGAGCCCGGCGACCGCCCTCACGCCGTCGGCCATAGCGGCGATACGGCTCTCGTCGAGCTTCAGGCGGTCGAGCATGGCGGCGCTCAGGCCTGCCGCCTCGGCGGCGCCCATGTCTTCGACGTTGGCGGCCAAGATCGCCGGCGCCTCGGCCCGCAACGCCTCGGCGGCGGCTTCCAGGGCCCGGTTCTTGTCGGCGTTCGGCGCCCGGGCCAGGCGGCTGGCGGCGGCCCGCGCCTGCTGTCCGATCCGGGTCATTTCGATTTCCAGACCGGCGTGGTCTTGAAGCTCTTCGGCGACGCTCATCGGCTTCGCTCCGTCTTGCCTGGCGTTTCCCTTACGAAAGCGCGGCAACCTAGCATGTCGGGCCGGACCGCGCACGGTCTCATCCGAGCACCAGATCGTCGCGGTGGATCAGCTCCTCGCGGCCGCGATAGCCCAGGATGGTTTCGATCTCGTTGCTGTTGTGGCGCATGATCCGCGCCGCCTCGTCGGCCGAGTAAGCGATCAGGCCGCGGGCGATCTCGGCCCCGTCCAGGTCCTGAATGAGGACCGCATCGCCGCGCTCGAACGCGCCCGCGACGGCATGCACGCCGGCCGGCAGCAGGCTCTTGCCGCGCTTCAGGGCCGCCGCGGCGCCGGCATCGATGCTGACGCTGCCGGCGGGCCGGAGGCTGCCGGCAATCCAGCGCTTGCGGGCCGTCGTGGGGGTCGCCTGGGCAACGAACCAGGTGGCGACGCCGCCGCGGGCCAGAATTGCCAGCGCGTTCTGGTGGCGGCCGTCGGCGATCGCCATGTGGCAGCCGGCCTGCAGCGCGATCCGGGCCGCCTGTAGCTTGGTCACCATGCCACCTTGGCCCATGCCGACCCTGGCGACGCCGGCCATGGCCTCGATCTCGGGCGTGATCTCGGCGACCTCGGCGATGAAGCTGGCGTCGGCAACCTGGCGCGGGTCGGCCGTGTAGAGGCCATCGATATCCGAGAGCAGCACCAGGCAGTCGGCACTGATCATGGCGGCGACCCGAGCCGCCAGCCGGTCGTTGTCGCCGACCCGGATTTCCTCGGTCGCCACGGTGTCGTTCTCGTTGATGACCGGCACCACGCCCCGCTTCAAAAGCGCAGAGAGCGTGTTGCGGGCGTTGATGTAGCGCCGCCGCATCTCGGTGTCGGTCGCGGTCAAGAGGATCTGGGCGACGGTGATGTCGTGCCCCGCCAAGGCGGCCTGATAGGCATGTGCCAGCTGGATCTGGCCGGTGGCGGCGGCGGCCTGGCTGTCCTCGAGGCGGAGCGGCGCGGTGCTGAGACCGAGCTGCCGGCGACCGAGCGCGATCGTACCCGAGGAGACCACGATCACGTCCTGGCCACGCTGGCGGCAACCGGCGATGTCGTCGGCGAGGGCGGCGAGCCACTCGTCGCGCAAGGTGCCGGTCTCGGCATCGACCAGCAGGGCCGAGCCGATCTTGACGACGATGCGCCGGGCGCTCGCCAAGCGGCTCATAGCGGTTGCCATGCCCCGGCCGAAGTCGCCGCCTTATTTTCTCCGCCCTCCCGGACGATGGTCAGAAGACGCGCCAGGGCCTCGGACACGCCGGCGCCGGAGACGCCCGACAACACTAGCACCGGCTTGCCGGCAGCAGCGGCGAGCGCGTCGCGCCGGCGCGCGGCCTCGTCCTCCGTCAGGGCATCCGACTTGTTGAGGGCGACGACTTCCGCCTTCTCGGTCAGGCCGTGGCCGTAGGCATCGAGTTCGCCCCTGACCGTCAGATAGGCCCGGCCGACGTCCTCGGCGGTGCCGTCGACTAGATGCAGAAGCGCGCCGCAGCGCTCGACATGGCCCAGGAACCGGTCGCCGAGGCCGGCGCCCTCGTGTGCGCCCTCGATCAGGCCCGGTATGTCGGCCAGCACCAGCTCTTCCTCGCCCACGGCGGCGACGCCGAGATGGGGATGCAGCGTGGTGAAGGGATAGTCGGCGATGCGCGGTCGGGCCCGGCTGACCCGGGCCAGGAAGGTGGACTTGCCGGCGTTCGGCAGGCCGACGAGGCCGGCATCGGCGATCAGCTTGAGGCGCAGCCAAAGCGTCCATTCCTCGCCGGGCCGGCCCGTATCGGCGCGTCGTGGCGCCCGGTTGGTCGAGGACTTGAAGTGGGCGTTGCCGTGCCCGCCGTCGCCGCCCCGGGCCAGCACGGCGCGCTCGCCGACTTCCGTCAGGTCGGCCAGCACGCTCACCCCGTCCTCGGCCAGGATCTCGGTGCCGACCGGCACCTTGACCACCGCCGCCTGGCCGTTGGCGCCGGTGCGGTTGCGGCCCTCGCCGGGGCGGCCGTTCTTGGCCTTGATGTGTTGCTGGTAGCGGAAGTCGACCAGCGTATTGAGGCCGGGCACCGCCTCGGCGACGACGTCGCCGCCGCGACCGCCGTTGCCGCCGTCGGGGCCGCCGAACTCGACGAACTTCTCGCGCCGGAAGCTGAGGCAGCCATGGCCGCCGTTGCCGCTTTTGACGTAGATCTTCGCCAGGTCGAGGAATTTCATGTGCTCGCCCCCCGGGCCGCCGTCACGGCCCGATGTCGCGGCCAACCAGGCTGTAGCGCTGGCCGGTCGGGCCATCGTTGGGCAGGCCGACCATGAAGAGGGCCAGCGGCGCCACGTCATCGGGCGCCTTCAGCCAGTCGGCGCCGAAGCGCTTGGCAACCTCTGCCGCGTCGGCCGCCGCCGCCTCGGCCTCGGCGGCGAGCCCGGTCATCGCCGTCTTCACCGGGCCCGGGATCAACTCGTTGACCGCTATCCGGTCCTCACGAAGCTCCAGCGCCAGGGTTCTGACCAAGAGGGCCAGGCCCGCCTTGGAGGCGCCGTAGGCGCTGGACCCCGGCGGCGCGAAGCGGCCGATGCCCGAGCCGGTGACGATGATCTTGCCGCCGCCGCGCCGCCGGAGGCGGGGGATCGCGGCCTGGCATTGGTGCATGGCGCCGATCAGGTTGACCTGGATGACCCGGGCCCAAGCCTCGGGCGCGGCCTCCGCCACCGTCGCGGGCGGCCCGTCGATGCCGGCATTGACGAACATGATGTCGATGCCGCCGAAGAAGTCCTCGGCACGGGCGCAGAGGGCCTCGACCTGATCCGGCTCGGTGACGTCGCAGGCAACCGCCGCCGCCTCGCCGCCGGTGGCCCGGATCGCGGCCGCCACGGCCTCGATCTCGGGCGTGCTTCGGGCCGCGCAGACGACGCGCATGCCGGCCTCGGCATAGGCGCGCGCGACGGCGCGGCCGATGCCGCGGCCGGCACCGGTGATCACCGCGACCTGTCCTGCCAGATTCCGATCCATCGCTCCGCTCGGTTCCTAGAATGCGCGTCGCCTGCGCCTCCGGCCAAATAAAAAAGGGGAATGGTTTCCCATTCCCCCGCTTTTTCAGCGCATCGGGGCGCGTCAGTCGGTCGGATCCACCGAGACGTAGGTGCGCCCGCCGGCCCGCTTGCGATAGCTCACCTGGCCCTCGACGAGGGCGAAGATGGTGTGGTCCTTGCCGAGGCCGACATTCTCGCCCGGCCGCCACTTGGTGCCGCGCTGGCGGACGATAATGTTGCCGGGGATGACCCGCTCGCCGCCGTACTTCTTGATGCCGAGCCGGCGGCCAATGGTGTCGCGGCCGTTGCGCGAGCTGCCGCCCGCCTTTTTGTGTGCCATCGGCTCTACTCCTCGTCCTGCTTCTCGGCCTCGGGCTTGGCCTTCGGCTTGGGCTTGGCTTTCGGCTTGGTCGCGGCCTTCGGCTTGGCTTCGGCCTTGGGCGTCGACTCGGCCTCGGGCTTCGGCTTTGCCTCGGTCTTGGGCGCCGGCTTTGCCTCGGCGGTGTCCTCGGGCGTCTCCTCGGCCTTGGCCTTGCTCCGGGTGGCGCGCTTCTTCTTCTTCTCGGCCAAGATGTCGGTGATCTTGAGCACCGTCAGGTCCTGACGATGGCCGGCGGTGCGGCGGTAGTTCTTGCGCCGCTTCTTCTTGAAAACGACGATCTTGGGGCCGCGCATCTGTTCCAGCACCTGGGCGGTGACGCTGGCGCCGTCCAGCAACGGGGCGCCGATCTCGGTCTTGCCCTCGTCGCCGATCATCAGCACCTCGTCGAAGGTGACCTCGTCGCCAGCGTCGCCGGCCAGCTTCTCGACCTGGATCACGGCGTCCTTCTCGACCCGGTACTGCTTGCCGCCGGTCTTGATAACAGCGTACATGATTGGCCCTTGCGATCCGTCGGGGCGGCCCTTCGGCCCCCGCTTGCAGCCCCCGAAGACAACGAAAACCCCCGGTCCCAGACGGCACCGGTGCGGGTGGCCGGGGTATACGTCGGCGGCGCCGGGCTGTCAACGGCCTTGGCGGTGCTCTTTGTCGGTCGGGCCGAGGCTCTCGGCCCTTGCGCGCGGCCGCCCAGGCTCTCTATATAGACGGCAAGGCGCGCCCGAGCGCGCACCTCGCGCGGAGGGGTGCCGGAGTGGTCGAACGGGGCGGTCTCGAAAACCGTTGTACGCTTGCGCGTACCGTGGGTTCGAATCCCACCCCCTCCGCCAATATTTCAATGGGTTAGCAGGTTGCGGCAGATCGGCGTCAGTAGGCTTCAGCTGCGTTTGCTAACATTTTGCAAACATAGTGGCTGAGTGTGGGTGCCTTGCAATGTACGGAGAGGCGCCCACCGATGGAGCAGAGGAAATCCGATCGCCGCGGCAAAGACGTCAAGAAGGACCCCGGCGCCGCGACCCAAGATGTGGCCGGCACGGCCGACGGGGGCGCCAAGGACGGCGCGCTATGGGCCGAGCTGGGCCGGGGCATGAGCCGGACCGACGCAGAGTTGGCGCGCGCCGCGCGCGACAGAGTCGATGCTCCGGCAGATCATCAGGGCGGGAGGCGGCCCGGCGATGTTGAGCAAGGCGGCGAGTAATGCCGAAGGTGCCGCGGGCGCGGGGCCTGTTGGCGGCGGCCATTGCCAGCCGGCCGGCCCCGCACCAACGCGATCGGCCACACTGCCAGGGGTGCGGCCAACCCCTTAGGAGGAAGCCATGGCGTCATCAATCAAGAGAACCATCGCCCTCGTCGTGGCGGTGAGCGTCCTCGCGCTCAGCGGCCCGGCCGGCGCCGCGGAACCGGGCCTGGCATTCCCCGAATCCGAAATGATGTATGGCTGCGACTCGACAGAGCTCCTCGGAGAATGGATGGCGGCGCACTATTACCAAGACGACCGGCAGCTCGCCTACATCCAGTCCCAAGGCTGTCGCAACATCGCTGGCAGGAGCTTCTCGATCGTCTGGCGCCGCGGGGAGATTGCCGCCGTGCGCGTCTACGAGGGTGACGGCTCAATGGTTCTTTACACTCTCGCCTTTCACGTTTCCGTCGCATTGAAGTTGCGCGGTGCGGAATAGTCGAGCGCGCCGCTCCCGCCAAGCCAGAAAGCCAGAAATCATGTCCCAGTTCGGGGCGCCGCCCTCGGCCTGGCGGGTTTCACTAACCCGTTGAAATGCCGTTTAAATCCGCGTTGGCGGTGGCTGAAATCGAAACTGGGACGCGATGTCCCACTTCATGTCCCACTTCCGCGCCGCGCCGTCGCCGGCTCGGCGGTCGTTCTTGGCGGTTTTCAGCGCCCCTCGCCCGCTCGACGACCCCGACGCGATTCCGAGTTCAAATGAAAAGTCCAGCGCCCGGATCGCGGCGAGTCCGAATTCAAACGATCCGCAAATTTTTGGAGCCCCTCCCCGGCGCCCCGCCAACACCCGCAGAAAACCGCCAATATCCCACTATATTCCGCCCCATCCCGCCAAATCCCGGATTCCAGAACCTAACGATCCCCTACAGGCGCCGCTTCACATGGATCGAGCACAGGCCGTAGGGCCGTCCGTACGTATACGACCACCCGTGTTCGCTGTTGCCCTTAGCCGAGTAGGGTCGCCATGATCCGCTCGCGCGAGAGCGGCATGTCGTAGATACGGGTGCCGAGCGCGTGCGCTACCGCGTTGCCGATCGCGGCGGCGGTCGGGCCGACCGAGCATTCGCCGACGCCGAGCGAGGGCTCGTCCGCCGCCTCGACCAGTACCGCCTCGATCTCCGGGATCTCGCTGAAGCGCAGGATCGGGTAGGCCTCCCAGTCGAGCGAGGTGATGCCGTCGCCTGCCATCCGCACCTGCTCCTTCAGGGCCCAACTGGCGCCCTGCACGGCACCGCCCTCGAGCTGGTTCAGCACCCCGTCGGGGTTCACCACCAGGCCGGCGTCGGCGGCGATCCAGATCCGCTCGAGGCGGACTTCCTCGTCCACCGCCACGGCGACCGCGACCGCGGCATACGCGGCGGTGTTCTTGTAGCGCGCGAAGCCGAGGCCGAGGCCGCGGCCCTGGCCGCCCGGCCCCCTGGCCGCCCAGCCGGCGTTGGCGGCGACGGTCTCGAGCACCCCTCGCGCCCGCTGGTCCGACAAGAGCGACAGCCGATAGGCGAGGGGGTCTTCGCCGGCCATGGCGGCGAGATCGTCGAGCAGGCATTCGATGGCGAAGACATTCGGCAGGGCGCCCAACGTGCGCAGCGCCGAGGTGCGGACGGGGGCTTCGGAGATCAGGTGGTGGATGATGCGATGGCTGGGCACGCCGTAGAGAGGCACCGCGTTGCGGGTGCCGCCGCCGCCGCGTTCCTCGGGCGGGTCCTGCGGCACCAGCGGCGGCGGCGGCAAGGGCAAGGCTTCCGCCGCCAGGAGATAGCCGCTGCCCGAGCCCGGTCGTTGGACGTGGGTGGGGCTCCAAATCTCCGTCGTCCAATCGCTCGGCTGGCCCCGGGCGTCGAGCCGCACCGCGAGCCGCACCAGCATCGCCGGGCCCACGGGCTCGTAGCCGAACTCCTCCTCACGGCGCCATTGCAACCGAACGGTGCGCGCAGGCATCCGCACCGCGATCAAGGCGGCGTCCAGCGCCGCGTCGTCGGCACCGTTGTGCCCATAGCAGCCGGGACCGTCGACGTGGCGGGCGCTGATCGCCTCCAAAGGCAGATCCAGCACCTCGGCCAAATTCCGCCTGAGCGGATGCATGCCTTGGCCGTGCGACCAGACCGTCAGATGGCCTTCCTCGAACCGGGCGAGCGCGCAAGAGGGCGCCAACGACGCGTGCGCGATGTAGGGGCGCGAGAAGGTCGCCTCGATGAGCTCGCCCGTGGCTGCCGGGTTCGGCGCGGCACCGAGCGTGCGGTCGATCGACGGTCGGCCCCGCAGCGAGGCCGCCTCTTCCTCGGACCGGTCGATGTCGCGGGCGCCGTCCCAGCGCGCATGCGCCGGCGCGGCCGCGGCAGCCGCCTCGACCGTGGCCTCGTCGGCACCGACGAAAGCGACGAAGTTGCCCGCCCGCAAGATCTCGATCTCGCCGCCGGCGGCCTTGGTGATCGCGGCCTCGTCGAGCGAGGCCAGCACAGCACCTCGGCCCGGCTGGCGCAGCGTGCGGGCATGCACGAGGTCGGCCGGCGCCAGATCGTGGACGAAGGCCGCGCCCGTCAGCTTCGCCGGCAGGTCGCGTCGGGGCACGCTGCGGCCGATGATCTCGTAGTCGCCGGCGGCCTTGGGCGCGGCCCGTCCGGTGACCTCGCGGCGCCAATCGACGTCTCCCGCGACGCTCCAATAGGTGATGCCGGTGGCCTCGCCGTCACGATGAAAGGCGCCGTTCTCGACCGACAGCTCCTCGGGCGCGCAATTGAGCCGAAGTGCGGCCTGCTCGGTCAGCAGCGCGCGTGCCTCGGCCGAGGCCAAGCGCACGGAGGCGCCCGACACCGAGACCGAGAGGCTGGAGGTTGTGTAGAGCTCGTCCGGTCCCTCGTCCGTGTCGCCCGAAAGCACGACGACGCGCTCCAGGGGAAGGTCCAGCTCCTCGGCCGCGATTTGGGCGATGGCAGTGACGACGCCCTGGCCGATCTCGACCTTGCCGGTGGCGATCCTTGCGGTCTCGTCGGGCAGGAACCTGATCCAGCGGTCGAGGCGCGGGTTGGCGAGCAGGCTGGCGGGCAGTGGGGTCGGCGTGGCGACGCTCATGAGCGCGGCTCCCCGCGCATGACCGCGGCGGCCCGCTCGACGGCGCGAAGAATCCGCTGATGCGCACCACAGCGGCAGAGATGGCCGTCCAACGCCGCGACGATGGCGGCCCGATCGGGGGCGGGATTGTGGTCAAGAAGCGCCTTCGCCGAGATCAGGATGCCGGACAGGCAATAGCCGCACTGACCGGCCTGCTCCGCCAGGACCGCCTGCTGCAAGGGATGGCTCGCCGTCTCGCCGCCCAGGCCCTCGACCGTGACGATCTCGCGGCCGGCGGCGGAATCGACCGTCCGGCCGCAGGCATACGCCGCCTCGCCGTCGATCAGGACCATGCAGCAGCCGCATTGCTCGGCCCCGCAGCCATACCGCGTGCCCTTGAGGCCGAGCTCGTTTCTGAGCAGGTAGATGAGCGGCAGGGATGCCGGCGCCTCGACGCGTCGGGTCTCGCCGTTGACGACAAGCTCGAAGATCTCCGCCATGCCACGCCCCCCGATGCTGCGGATCGACCTCGATCCGCCGACGCGAGACTAGAGCAACTCAAGGCCGGAGCGAAAGATCGGCGGTCTCTCGCCCGTGCCGGTCAGCCGTCGAGGATGAGCTCGGTCAGTTCGTCCGGCATGCTCAGCATCGGATAGTGGCCGGTGTCGAGCTCGTGCCAGCGCGCCTCCAGGTCCTCGGCGCAGCGCCGTTGATGTGCTTCGCCCGGATTGGCGGCGCGGCGGCACCAGATCACCGAGGCGTCCCAACTTGTCGACCAGAAGCTCTCCAATTGCACCGGCTCGGCGTGGACAGCGAGCGGGTGCAGGGTGCACCGATCCACGGCCCAAGCCCGCAGGCTCGGCTCCAGGTCGGCGAAGAGCCGGCTTTCCGCGTCCTCGCGCGAGGGGCCCAGAGCCAGCTCGGTGTTGACCGTCGCCGGCCGGCCGACGATGTCGCGGATCGCCTCGCCGTGCCGTAGCGCCAGCGCGTCGGCGAAGACCAGGCGGCTGATGCGTTCGCTGGCCTCTTCGGCCACCTTCGCCAGCACCATGCCGCCGCTCGACGTGCCGACCAGCACGACGTCGCGAAGGTCCTCGTAGAATAACATTTGGGCGATCTCTGCCGCCTGCGACTCCACGGTAATACCGGGGCGCAGCTGGCCGGCGCGCTCAGCACAACCGTCCAGGGTCGGCGCATAGACTTGGTGGCCCTGGGCGCCGAGACGTCTCGCCACCGGCTGCCAGATCCAGCCGCCCTGGTAGGAGCCATGAATGAGCACGAATGTCGTCACCTTGTCCCTCCCTCGTACCTGCAACACGACATCTTCCCACATCGCCGGATGGCACATAAGTCGCGGCGCCTTCGGTTGCGCCTAGCCTGCCGGTCCGGGCTTCGTAAGGTAGCCGCTATCCGCCGCCGGAGGTGGAGTGGTACCCTGGTCAGGCTGGCAGACGTTTTCGCAACAACGGATGACGATCTGAACCTGGGCCGCAAATCGACACAGGGGAGAACCGTGAGATGAAAGGCGTCGTCTTCCTCGGCGAACGCAAGACCGAGCTTCGCGAGTTCCCCGACCCGGAGCCGGGGCCGCGCGACGTGATCCTGGAGATCAAGGCCTCGGGCATGTGCGGCACCGACCTCAAGGGCTATCGCGAGCCCTTCATTCCGGGCGTCGTGCGCGGCGGCATCAAACGCTCGATGGAACCGGTGATCGCGGGCCACGAGCCCTCAGGCGTCGTCGCCGAATTGGGCTCAGCCGTTGCTGAGCGCGAGGCGCGGATCGGCCAGCGGGTGATGGACCACCACTACCAGGGCTGCGGCGTCTGCCGCCACTGCATGGCCGGTTGGCGGCAGATGTGCGTCGACGGTGCCGTCGTCTTCGGCTCGGTCGCCAACGGCGCCCATGCGCCCTACATGAAAGTGCCGGTCGACACCCTGGTGACACTGCCCGACGAGCTGTCGTTCGAGACCGGGGCGGCGATCGCCTGCGGCACCGGCACCGCCTACGGCGCCTTGCATCGGCTGTCGCTGCACGGCGACGAGACCATCGCCGTCTTCGGCCAGGGGCCGGTCGGCCTCTCGGCGACCCAACTGGCGCATGCCATGGGGGCGCGAGTGATTGCCCTCGACATCTCGGCCGAGCGCCGCCGGCTCGCCGCCGAGATGGGCGCCGACATCACCCTCGATCCCATGGCCGACGACCCGGTGCAGGCGATCCGCGACCTCACCCATGGCGAGGGTGCCGACAAGACGCTGGACGCCTCTTCCTCGCCGCAGGCCCGGGCAGAGGCGGTGCGCGCGACCCGGGCTTGGGGCACCTGCTGCTATGTCGGCGAAGGCGGCGAGGTGACCTTGGAGGTCAGCCCCGACTTGCTGCGCCGGCAGATCACGTTGATCGGCTCGTGGACCTTCTCGACCGTCGGCCTGGCCGACTGCGCCCGCTTCGTCGCCGAGCGTGGCATCGACGTCGACCGCCTCTTCACCGATCGCTGGAGGCTGGAGGAAGCCGAGGAGGCCTACCGGCTCTTCGACCAGCAGAAGACCGGCAAGGGCGTCTTCCTGCCGTCGTGAACCGGGCAGCAATCGAGCTGACATAGTCCGCCAAAGGGAAATCGACAGATGGCTCAAATCAACATTCAGTTCACCCTCTTCTCCGCCTTCTATTCGCCGCTGATCTCGGCCATGTCGGGCGGCTTCC
>JASLMY010000015.1 GCA_030746295.1 Alphaproteobacteria bacterium
GGCGGCCTCGGCGACGCCAATTACATGCGCGGACGAATGATCACCGCACATGGCTATTTCGACGACTGCATCAATCTGGCACGCCAGCACGGATTCACGCGGATCGAGGTCTCCAACATCTACATGCGGGGTAACACCCTGCAATTCCGGAACCGGCTCGAGGCTGCGTTGGAGGATTGCGATGTTGCCGGCGCGCTCGCCCGCAAAGTTGGCGACCAACGGGCGGAGATGGTCGCGGAGGGTGGCGGCAAGGGCTGGGTCTACTACGACATGGGGCGGACCGGCGAGGCCTTCACTCACTCCGAAACCGGTCTCGATCTCGCCCGAGCGATCAGTGCCGGCCGGTTCGAAGCCATGATTCTCGTCTGGCTAGCGAAGCTGCGGGCCCTCGACGGGCAGAGCGCGGAGGCCGTGCGCCTGGCCGAGGAAGCCGTCGCGATCGCCCGGGACTCCAGTATCGCCTTTACTGGACCGATGGCCTTGAGCGCACTCGCTTTGGTCACGGACGATGACGAGCAACGTCGAGAGGCCTTGGCGGAAGGCGAGCGCATTCTCCAAGAGCGCTGCGTCAGCCACAATTATCTCTACTTCTACCGCGACGCCATCGAGGTCAGCCTGCAGGACCGCGCCTGGGACGAGGTCGAGCGCTATGCGGCGGCCTTGGAAGCCTACACGGCGGAAGAGCCGCTGCCCTGGACTGACATCTTCATCGCCCGTGGCCGCGCCCTGGCGGCACACGGCCAGGGCCTGCGCGACGCGGCGCTGACCGCCGAGCTCGAACGCCTGCGCGACGAGATCGTCGAGAGCGGCCACGGCCTGGCGCTGTCCGCGGTCGAGGCGGCGTTGGCCGAGACCTAGTAAGCGCGAGGTGATCCCTCAGCCCAAGATCTCCGCGCCGAAGTTGCGCGCGGGGTCGACTTCGGCCACCGAGCGGCCGAGCGGGCGGGCCGGCTCGGGCGGCTCGCAGGGCAGGAAGGCACCGCTGCCGCGCTCGACCTGCAACTCACCCCCGTCGATCACCAGCCGGCCGCGATTGATCACGGTCACCGGCCAGCCCGTGACGGTGCGCCCCTCGTAGGGCGTGTAGCCGACGTCGTCGTGGACGATCTCGTTGCTGATCTCGACTTGGCGCTCCGGGTCCCAGATCGCCAGGTCGGCATCGGCGCCGATGGCGATCGTTCCCTTCCGCGGATGGAGCCCGTAAATCTTGGCGGCATTGGTTGAGGTCACTTCGACGAAGCGGTTGAGGCTGATCCGGCCCTTGCCCACGCCCTCGGAGAACAGAAGCGGCATCCTGAGCTCGATCCCCGGCACCCCGTTGGCGACCTGCGGGAAGGTCGGGTTGGGCCCGTGATAGAGCTTGCCGGTCTCGTCGTAGCGATAGGGCGCGTGGTCGGAAGAGAAAACCTGGAAGGTGCCGTTGGCGATGCCACGCCAGATCGCCTCCTGCCCGGCTTCGTCGCGGGGCGGCGGGCTGCAGCAGAACATCGCTCCGTCCGAGCCCGGCTTGTCGAGGTCCGCGGCGGTCAGGAAAAGGTACTGCGGGCACGTCTCGCCATAGATCCTGAGGCCCCGGTCCTGGGCCCAGCGGATCCGATCCATCGCCTGCTCGGCCGAGACGTGCACGATCAGAAGCGGCACGTCCATCAGCTCGGCCAGGCTGATCGCCCGATTGGTGGCCTCGCCCTCGGCGATCTGGGGATGGCTGACGGCGTGGTACTTGGGCGCGCTGTTGCCCTTCTCCAAGAGCTTTTGCGTCATCCAGCGGATGACGTCGTAGTTCTCGGCATGAACCATCACCATGGCGCCGTCGCGCCTGGCCACCTCCATGATCTGCAAGAGCTGGAAGTCGTCGACCTGCAGCAGATCATAGGTCATGTAGACCTTGAAGGAGGTGTAGCCGTCCTTGATCAGACCCGGCAGCTCTTGGCCCAGCACCTGCTCGGAGGGGTCGGAGATGATGAGGTGGAAAGCGTAGTCGATCACAGCCTTTGGCCCGGCGCACTCGTGGTAGTCCTTGACCACCTGGCGCAGCGACTGCCCCCGCTCCTGGGCGGCGAAAGGGATCACTGTGGTGTTGCCGCCGAACGCGGCCGAGACGGTGCCGGAATAAAAGTCGTCGGCGTTGACAATGCCAGCAGAGGACATCTGCTCGATATGGACGTGGCTGTCGATCCCACCCGGCAGCACCAGCTTGCCGCTGGCGTCGATCTCGCGCCCGCCGGCACCCAAGTCATCGCCCAGAGCGACGATCCGCTCACCCTTGACACCGACGTCGGCGCGGAACGTGTCTGAGGCGGTCGCAACGGTGCCACCACGCACCACCAGATCGAATTCAGCCATCTTTTGTCCCTCCCTTGAACGCGTCTTGGGGAATTCTGGAGCCTCGCCGTACGACTGGCAATGCTCAAGCGCCGAGAGAGGTCCAGAGCGTATAGGCACCGGCAGCGATCAGGATCATCAGAACGGCGCGGCGAAAGGTCTGTTCGTCGATCCAGCGCGCCACCCCGTGGCCACCGAAGGCGCCAATCGCTGCAACTGGGGCCAGAACTAGAGCGACCAACCAAATCTCGCCGGTCATGCCGATCACGCCCGCTTGCAGCGTGAGCGCTCCAATGTAGGAGAAGGTGAAGAGAGCGAGTGTCGTCGCGCGGGTCTCCGTCTTGTCCGCGCCGCTGGCCTGCAGATAGAGCAGCACCGAGGGGCCCGGCATGCCGAGGCCGGTCGCCATCGCGCCGGAAACGAAGCCAACGCCCAGGTCGGCCAGCGGACCCCAGCCGCCTTCGCCGCCGTCCTGCCGATTTCTCGGTCGGAAGAAGAGCAGATAGCCGGAGAAGACGATAATCAGGCAGGCGACGGCGAGCTTTACGGCTTCGAGGCTGGCATGCAGGTAGGCCCAGAGGCCGAGCGGAAAACCGACGAGCGTCCCGGCGCAGAGACGAAGCAGCAGCCCCCGGGGTGCGGCGCGCCAGAGCCTGGGCGCCAGCACCAGAGAGATCACCAGCGAGCCGGTAATGGCGATCTGCACGGCGGCGACCGAATTCAAGATCGCCAGGTAGAACGAGATCGCCAGGATCGCGAAGCCGAACCCCGTTGCCCCCTGTGCAGCCGCCGCGACGAGCGTGACCAGGGCCAAGAGCGACCAGTCGAGAAGAGGCATGGCTCCGCCTTTCGCGGTGAGCGGTCGATCAGGCGCCGGGGCGCTTGATGCCCTTCTGCTCCACGATCAAGCGGTATTGGTCGGGCTGGCGGTGCAGCTCGAAATTGAAGATCGTCTCCTTGAAAGAGGTGCCGAGGTCGAGATCGGCCCGTGCCGTCACCAACTCGTCCCCAAGCGTGACGCTCTGCGCTACGATCTCGCCGGTGGGCGCGATGATGCAGGTGCCGCCGATCAGGTCGCAGCCTTCCTCATTGCCCGCCTTGGCGACGGCGACGATCCAGGTGCCGTTCTGATAGGCCGCCGACTGCATGACGATCTGGTTGTGGAAATAGCTCAGGCGGTCGTGCTCGGGCGCCGGCGGGTTGTGGAAGGGGGTGTTGTAGCCGAGCACCACCATCTCCACGCCCTGCAATCCCAGAACCCGCCAGGTCTCGGGCCAGCGTCGGTCGTTGCAGATGCACATGCCCATCAGGCCGTCGAAGGCCGGCACCACCGGCCAGCCCAGATTGCCGACCTCGAAGTAGCGCTTCTCCAAGTGCTGAAAGGCGCGCCAGGGCTCGTGCTCGGCGTGGCCGGGCAGGTGGATCTTGCGGTACTTGCAGACGATCTCGCCCGCTTTGTCGACCAGGATGGCGGTGTTGAAGCGCCGCGTCTCGCCCGCTTCCTCGGTCAACTCGGCATAGCCCAGGTGAAACCCGAGCCCAAGCTCGCGGGCCGCCTCGAACAGGGGCCGGATCTCGGGCCCCGGCATCTCGCGCTCGAAGAAGACGTCGACCTCCTGCTGGTTCTCCATATACCAGCGCGGGAAGAAAGTCGTCAGCGCCAGCTCCGGGTAGACCACCAAATCGCAGCCCTGGTGTTTGGCCTGCTGCAGCAGGGCGATCAGGCGCTCCACCACCTGACTTCGCGTCTCGTCGCGCGCGATCGGACCCAACTGCGCCGCGCCGACAATAATTTCTCTCGCCATTCTCCCTCCCCCTCTTCCAGTGCGTCCGAACCCTGCCTCAACCGCCGACGACGAAATCCCGGAACCGGCGCGCCACCTCGGGCGGCGCAATGGTCGGCCGGCCGAGCTTGGCCAGCGAGCCGGGCCGAATGCGGACGTGCAACAGGCTCGGCCCCGCTCCCGCTGCCGCCCGCCGGTAAGCCTGCTCGAAGCCGGCGACACTGTCGCAGGTGGCGGTGAAAGCATAGCCGCAGGCCCGCGCCACGGCGGCGAAGTCGACGCTCGCCGAGACCGTCGGCTGGCCGCCGGTGGAATCGTGGACGCCGTTGTCGAGCACGATATGCAACAAATTTGCAGGTGCCTCCGCACCGATCGTGGCGAGCGTTCCCATCTTCATCAGCACCGCCCCGTCGCCGTCCAGCACCACCACCGGCCGCACCGCGTTGAGGGCGACGCCCAGCCCCATGCCGCCGGCGCAGCCCATCGAGCCGACCTGATAGAGATGCTGTGGCCGTTCGGCGAGGGTGAAGAGCTCGCGGCCGCACTTGCCGGTGCTGGCGACCACCGCGGCGTCGTCTTCCACGAGGCTCAAGAACCGCTCCAGGATCTCGACGCGCTGTGGTCGACCGCCGCCCTCGCTGAAGTCATCGCCCGCGCCAGGCTGGGGCATGGTCCGATCGGGCAAGTCGAGGCCACTGTCGCAGACACTGTCCTTGGGCATGATGAAGGCGAAGGGAAACTCGGTCTTGTCCATGACCTCGAGGGCCGCATCGAGCGCTTCTCCGACCGAGTCCTGATCGCTTGGAAACGGCGCGTGCTCGACCCGGACCGTCTCCAGCAGGGGGCCCGTGATCTCGCCCATCAGCACATGCTGGGGCTCGTCGCCGATGCCCGGCTCACCGCGCCAGGTGACGATCAGAAGCGTCGGGATGCGGAAGGGATGGTTGAGCGAGGTCAGCGGATTGACTGCGTTGCCGAGGCCCGAGTTCTGACACATCACCGTCGTCTGCCGATCCGCGAGCCAAGCGCCCGCGGCGATCGCCACCGCCTCGCCCTCACTGGCCGCACCGACGTAGCGGCAGCCCGGATCGCCGATGACGCGGTTGATGATCGGTGTCAGAAACGAGCAGGGCACACCGGTGTAGAAGTCGAAGCCTCGGCCGCCGGCCGCCTTCAAATAGGTGTCCGCATCGATCATTCGGCCCCCTCTTGGGAAAGCATCGCCGCGCCCACGCGGGACCGGCGGCGATGGCCCGATACTAGTGGGCATCGAGCCTTCGCGCACCCTACAATGCGGACCATCGTTCAGGCAGCATTCAGCAACGAAAAGCTATATGTTTCCGCCATGCGGCCGACCTACCTCGTCTCCATCGCCCTCGCCTTGCTGCTGGCTGCCGCCGACGCTGCCGCCGGAACCCGCAGCCAGGGGTGCGGCAGCCCCGGCGGCGGTTGCGCCAACGTCCGGCCGCTGTTGCAGCTCGCCGGCCGCCGGGGCTCGGACCAGGATCGGGCCCGCGACGCCGTTAGATCCGGCCAAGCCTTGCCACTGCCCGAGATCATGGGCATCGTTCGTGGCCGTTACCCCGGCAAGCTGTTGGACGCCAAGCTGTCGCGCCGCGGAAATGCGCTCATCTACCGGATCAAGCTGCGCGGGCGGGGCAATCGCGTCCAGCACCTGCAAGTGAACGCCCGAACCGGGAACATCCTCTCGGTTCGCGAGGGGCGCTGAGATGCGTGTCCTGGTGGTCGAGGACGAGGCCGACTTGGCTCGGCAGCTCGGCGAAGGGCTGGGCGAGGCGGGCTACGTCGTCGACATCGCCTCCGACGGCGAGGAAGGCCACTTTCTCGGCGACACCGAGCCCTACGACGCCGTCGTGCTGGACCTCGGCCTACCGAAGCTCGACGGCCTCTCGGTGTTGGAGCGCTGGCGCGAGGCAGGGCGCGACATGCCGGTGCTGATCCTGACCGCCCGCGACCGTTGGCGCGAGAAGGTCGCCGGCATCGACGCCGGCGCCGACGACTATGTATCCAAGCCGTTCCACATGGAGGAGGTGCTGGCCCGGATCCGGGCCTTGGTGCGCCGCGCCGCCGGCCATGCCAGCAACGAGCTCGTCTGCGGCCCGGTGACGGTCGACACGCGTGCCGCCCGGGTCGTAGTCGACGGCCGGACGATCAGCTTGACGGCGCTGGAATATCGCCTCTTGGCCTACCTGATGCACCATCAGGATCGCGTCGTCTCGCGCACCGAACTGACCGAGCACCTGTACGATCAGAGCTTCGACCGCGATTCCAATACCATCGAGGTCTTCGTCGGCCGCCTGCGCAAGAAGCTCGGCGTCGACGTCGTCGAGACCGTTCGTGGCCTCGGCTACCGCCTCGCTGCCGGGGATGAAGGTTAACTCGCTCGCCGTTCGTCTGTTGCTCGGCGCCGCGGTCTGGAGCGTCGCCGCCCTCGCCGTCGGCGGCCTGGTGCTGTCCTCGCTCTTTCGCACCCATGTCGAGGAGAGCTTCGATTCGCGCCTAGCGCTGCTGCTCGACAGCCTGGCCGCCGGCATCGAGGTCGCCGACGGCGGCGGTCTGGAGTTGGTCCGAGCCCCGGCCGAATCGCTGTTCGAGACCCCGTTGTCGGGCTGGTACTGGCAAGTCGGGGATGCCCAAGGCCCCGAGTTGCGCTCGCGCTCACTCTGGGATCAAACCCTGGCGCCGGACCGCGGCGAGCGCTCCAAGCTGGTGATCGCCTATCGCGACGCAGCGGGACCGGAAGGCCAACAGCTTCGGGTCGCGACGCGCACGATCACACTGCCGGGCGCCGATAGAGCCTACGACTTCGAGGTCGCGGGCGACTTGGCCGAGAGCCGTGCCGCGATCCGCCGATTCAATGTTCGGCTCGCCTGGGCGCTGGGACTCATGGTTCTCGGTCTGATCGTTGCAATGCTGATCCAGGTGCATTTCGGCCTCCGCCCCCTGCGGCAGATCAGGAGCGCCTTGGCCCGCATTCGGGCCGGCCGCGCCGCCCGCCTGGAGACCGACTTCCCTGCCGAGATCGCGCCGCTGGCAACCGAGATCAATACGCTTCTAGAACACAACGCCGAGGTGGTGACGCGGGCCCGCACCCATGTCGGCAACCTGGCCCACGCCTTGAAGACACCGCTCTCCGTCCTGACCAACGAGGCGGCGAGCGGCGAAGGCGAGCTGTCGCGGCAGGTGAGCCGGCAGACCGTGCTGATGCGCCGCCAGATCGACCACCACCTGAGCCGGGCCCGCGCTGCCGCCACGGCCGCCGTCCTGGGTGCCCGTACCGAGGTCGCCCCCATCGCCCACGACATCGCCCGCACCCTGGAACGCATCAACATGGACCGCGGCATCGAGATCACCGTCGCCTGCCCCGAAGACCTGGCCTTTCGCGGCGAGCAGCAGGACCTCGAGGAGATGATCGGCAACCTGTTGGACAACGGCGCCAAGTGGGCGGCTCGCCGCGTCCAACTTACGGCCGAGCGGCGCGATGCCTGGATCGCCCTGACGATCGAGGACGACGGCCCGGGCCTGCCCGAGGCGATGCGTCACGAGGTCATGCGCCGCGGCACCCGCCTCGACGAGGCCGTGGGTGGATCCGGCCTCGGCCTCGCCATCGTCCGCGACGTGGTCGGTCTCTATGGCGGCGAGATCGCTCTCGACCGATCGCCGCTCGGCGGCCTCAGCGCGCAGCTTCTCCTGCCGGCCGCCGAGAACTTGGAAGAATAGGGCGCCCCGGCGCGGAACCCGCCGCCACCCGCGCCTGCCGATGTCCTATGGAGGGAGGGGACTTGGACATCGACGCGGCACGGATGGCGGGCGGGCCGCGACGCCGGGGAGCGCCTCTTGCGGCGCCGCCGGCACCTCTTACCCGTTGACGATGCGCCAGCTACCGTCGGGTTCGAGGCAGGCGGTGCCGTAGCCCTTCTCGGCGGTGCCGCCGACGAAGATCGTGTGCTGAAACTCACGGCAATACTGACCGGTCCGGGTCGTCCCCTCTCGGATCGCGGTCACCGAGCCGGAGTGGCCGCTGTCCGGATTGCGCCAATGGATCGGCTGGTGAAGCGGCGCCGTACCTGCCGTCCGCTGGGCCCCTGCCAGCGCCAGACGGTCGGTTCGATCGAGGGACTTGCCGAGCTCGCTGCCGACGAGAGCGCCGACCAGAGTGCCGGCGGCGACGGCTGCCAACTGGCCGCGGCCCTTGCCGATCTGAGAGCCCAAGAGACCACCGCCGGCCGCCCCCAAAAGCGTGCCCATGGTCTGCTTGGTGCCGTAATCCTGGACGCAGGCGCCCAAACTAAAGGCTACCAGGCCCGCAGCCGCGGCCTTGCCGGCACGGTCGAGGCCCCACGGCCTTTGCATCTTGGCAACTTCGTTGCGCATCGACATGACATTTTCCTTTCCCCGAGCATCGTCTTCGACAACTGATGACGGAAAGATGCCAGAATGGTCCTGAACCACCGATGACGGCGCCGTTCATGCGCCGTTCAGGTTTCGGGGGACGATTGAGCAGCCCTGGGAGGAGAGAGGGACATGAGCCGCTTATTCGGCGAGATCAGGCAACTCGGCTATGTGGTCCGGGACATCGAGGCGGCGATGCGCCATTGGTTGGACGTGATCGACGTCGGCCCCTGGTTCTACGTCGACCGGCTGCCGGTGATCGATTTCCGTTACCATGGGCAGCCCTCGGACGCGCATATCTCGATCGCCCTCTCCAACTCCGGGCCCGTGCAGGTGGAGCTGATCCAACAGCGTAACGGCGCGCCCTCGATGTATCGTGACTTTCTCGCCGCCGGCAACGAGGGGCTGCAACACTTCTGCTATTGGCCCGAGGACTACGATGCGGTGCTGTCGCGGGCGCTGGCGGCGGGCTTCACCGTCGGCCAGTCCGGCACCTCGGAGGGGCGCGGCCCCTTCGTCTATCTGGAGCCCGAGGCCCACCCCGGCAGCGTCGTCGAGCTGGCCGAGTTCAGCCCGACCCGCCGTCGCCAGTTCGCCGCCATCGAGGCCGCGGCGCGAGACTGGGACGGCAGCGACCCGATCCGCACCGATTGGCCGACCTGATTGGCTGGCACTCCCATGTGCTTCGCCGTGACGTTCCCTCCTTTGGAGAACGTCATATCGGAGCAAGCTTGCGCCGGCGGGTGAGAGCGCGACGAGGCAGAACCCAGCCGCTTCAGTTCGCAGAGTATCGCCGCAGGGGGCGCCGCCGGAGCTGGAGCCGATCCTGCCGCTGGAGTGTCGGTGGCTGGGTGTACAGCGGACCTTAATCAGCCATGCCATCCAGGCCCGGTTTTGGCCATGAACGGACAAGAAAGATTATGGCAGGTCTGGCCGCAATGGGCTTATACGGCAACGGCTTTTATCAACGCAGCAGGGATTGGAACATGCCATCCATCTCCTTGCGCGAAGCGCTCGCGGACTTTCTGCGTAACCGCCTCTTTGATCGCGGAACGGGATTCATTCGGCTGCTGGGTGAGCAGGTAGCCACCCCGTGGCGCCCCTTTCTCGAAGATCTCGGCAAGTTCATCGGGTGCGCTGAGCGTCCAGTAACAATCAACCTGTTCGTGGCTTCGCATCAGAAGTTTGGCATCATTTAGAATGGACTTTGCCGTGGCTGTGTCGGCGAACTGATGGAAGTTCGGTCCATCTGGCATGACTACCTGCGGACTACCGAATTCCTGGACGCAACCATAGAAAACCTGAAAGGCCGGAGAGACGTTCGGCCCGCACCACGCCGTCATGGCAAACTGGCCGCCCGGTTTCAGGACACGTCGGATCTCGTCGAGGGCGCGCGGCTGATCGGGAATATGCAACACGCCAAAATTGCAGACGACCGAATCAAATTCTGCATTTGCAAAGTTAAGGTCCTGCGCATCTGCCTCGACGAAGGTTCCGGCGGGGACGCGTCGGCGGGCATGTTTCAGCATCACAGTGGAAAAATCGGCGCCAACAACGTTGACGCCCCTATTCAACAGTGCTTCTGAGACACTGCCTTGGCCACAGCAGAGGTCGAGTACATGTTCACCGCGACCAATGTCGGCGACGAGATTCGAAATTGCGAGATCGCTGGCAGGTGTGAAAAGGTCGACATAGCCTGCTGCAATGTCGTCGCTCGCCCACCCCTGTCGTTCCAGCTCGGCAAAACCCTCATACGTCATGACTTCCACCCCTTTGACATCGTCATTCGGTTCCGGCGCAACGAAGTCTTCACGGCCGGCGTGAAAGGAGCGTGAAAGCCTGTTGGATGTCGGTTTCTGGTTGGCCGAGTAGCTACGTTACTCCATCATGGTGATCTCTTGACCGGCGTCGGAAGCGGTCTCCAATGGAAACCACGACCATTATGCTGCGGGCCGAGTTCCTATCCGGATTCCGTTTGCGCGATGCAAACGGTACGGCGGTGGACATATCGCCACTCAAGGCCAGGGCCTTGTTCGCCTATTTGGTCATTGAATCTGAGTCTCGCCACACCCGGGAAAAGCTCGCTTGCCTACTTTGGGATGCCGCGGGCGATCGGTTGGCTCGGCAGAGCTTGCGAAAGTGCCTTTCGACTTTGCGTGCCGCCATTGGTCCCAAGTGGGCCCGTGTGCTGGTCCTTTCGAACGATGGCGTTGGTCTTGCACCTGAATCGGTCGCGTCGGACGTCGTGTCGCTGCGAAGACTTCTGGAGCGCGGCGAAACCGAGGCGGCCGTCGATCTTGTCGGCGATGGCTCACTGCTCGACGGCATCGAGGTCGACTCGGAGCCGTTTCAAGAGTGGCTCCTAGCGGAGCGGTCTCACTATCGAGAGTTGGCGGTCAGTACGCTCTATGATGCCGCAATACGGCAGGCGCGAAGGGGCGCAGCTGATGCCGCTATCAAGGCGGCAAGAAGGGCCGTGTCCTTCGATCCACTTTGCGAGGAAGCCCACCAGCTTCTGATAGAGCTCTATCATTCAATCGGCAGGCCTTCCGCTGCGTGGCAGCAGTACGCGCGCTGCGCCAGGTCGTTGCAGGACGAGCTCGGTATTGCGCCGTCTCTGGCAACGCGAACGGCGGCGTTTCAAACGCGAATTCACAACAACTCCTCGCACAGGGCTCCTGGCACGCGCGTTGTCGTCCAAGACGTTACTTGTCTTGGTACATCCGCGGCCGACGAGCGGTTCTCAGCCGGCCTATCAGACGATCTTGCGACCGAACTGGCCAAGCATCGCGAGATTTCAGTGGTTTCCGAACCGACCGATGCCTGTTACGTCATTGCTGCAACGGCTCAGATTTTCGGGACTACCTACAGATTCGCGATACGTTTGCTGTCAGGAGCAGATGGCGCCACTCTCTGGTCCGACTCCTGGGAAAAGGCAGCGGCGTCCCCGCTCGACGCACAATGTGAACTGGTCCGGCCGGCTGCCGCTCGCCTTGTCACCATGATCGAACAGCTCGAGCGTCGAAGGCGGATCAAATTGGCCGAGCCAGTGAGTGCGGCGGATTATTGGCACAGAGGCAACCACTACTATCTCCACTACACGAAAGAAGGCACCGCCGCAGCTAAGCGTCTGTACCGACAGGCGATTGTGATCGATCCGGATTTCGCGCGTGCCTATGCATCGTTGGCCTTTGCCGAGCAGTTCGACGCTTTCTTCAAATACAGCGATAACCCGCAAGCAAGTCTGGCAAGTGGCTTGAAGCTGGCGCGGACCGCCATCGAGATCGACCAATCGGACGCACACGCGCATTTGGCCTTGGGGAATGTCCTTTGTCGCATGCTGGATTTCGATGGCGCCACCGTCTCTCTTGAAACGGCGCTGTCCTTGTGTCCGAGTTCAGAGAGGGCGGAATTCGCGCTCGGCCTGACGCAATACTACCAGGGACGCCAAAGCCGTGCGCTGGATCACTTTGATCGCGCAATGAGACTGAGCCCGCAAAGCCCATCGGGTTGGACTGCACCGCACATGATGGCGCGGTGTCACTACGATCTTGGGCGAAGCGACGACGCTTTGGATTGCGCAAACCGCGCCGTGAACATGCCGCATGCGAAATCGATTGCTTTTGCGCTCAAAGCAGTCGCCGCTGACAGCATGGGTTATGGCGAGCTGGCGCAGCGGACCCTACGAGACGTCGTCCAACGCGACCCGACAATGACCACGGAATACGTCGTCAATACCTTCGGGAACGCGTTCCTCACGGACGCGATTGAAAGTATGGCCGAACGCCTGCACCGGATCGGTCTGCCAGATTGAGCACGTTTGATTTGTCGAGTCGCGTCTGGGTCAGAATCTGCCTGCTGGACGTCACTGATGTAGCGTCGGGTTAGGAGCCAGACCGGACTTGATCGGGCCGAATGGCGATATCGCGGGCTTGAATGGCGGCCGTGGGCACCCGATCTCGGGCGCCTCAGCCCCCCGGCACGGTGCCGGCGGGCAGGCTCTCGATATGGGCGCAGATGTGGCGTGGCTGGGTCAGCCAGATGTCGTCGCGGTGTGCCGCCACGTGGGCCAGAGCCCGACGCAACTGGCGGATCCGGTAGGGCCGGCCGATGACGAAGGGATGCAACGAGATCGGGCAGACCAGCGGCTGGCGCTCGGACTGCGCCAGCATCTCGTCGAAGTTGTCGATGATGGCGTCGGCGAATTCGGCCGAGGTGTAGCGGTACCAGACGATGCCGCGGGTGTCGTTGACCTCGATGGGATAGGGCAGCGAGAGGATCGGCCCCGCCCGGGTCCGCATCCAGATCGGCTGGTCGTCCATGGTCCAATCCATGACGTAGCGGTAGCCGGCCTCCTTCAAGAGGTCCATCGTGACCTCGCTGTTGGAGAGCCAGGGGCTCATCCAGCCGACCGGGGCCTCGCCTTCATGGCGGGTGATGCTCTGGGTGACCTCCTGGATCAGCTCGCGTTCCGCCGCCTCGCCGAGCTCGCCTTGCTCGTCGGAGTTGGTGATGCCGTGGCCGACGATCTCGACGCCGCGCTGGCGGAGCGCCTCGGGGATGTCGGGGGCATGCTCGTAGAGCGCCGTGTTCATCTGTGCCTCGAACGGCATCTCCAGCTCGTCGAAGAGCTCCATCATGCGCCAGACGCCGACCCGGTTGCCGTAGTCGCGCCAGGAATAGACGCTATGGCTGGTGGCCTGGTCCGGCGGCGCGATCGCCGCCCCCTTGCCCTCGCCGTAGCTGAACTGCTCGATGTTGACGGCGACGTAGACCGCGAGCCGCTTGCCGCCGGGCCAGGTATAGTCCGGCCGGCTGGAGATCGATGAATAGTCGTAGCGTCCGTGCGTCTTAATCATGCCGCGCCCCTCGCTCCTCTACCAAATGCGCATGCTAGCGCCGCTCGGGTCGGGGCGTCCACCGGCGGCGGGAGCGCTAGCCCTTGATGCAGATGCGGGGGAGGAGCTTGGCAACCTTGGCGGCGAGGCCGGCCCGGTCTGCGGCATCGACCACGGCGGCCACGTCCTTGTAGGCGCCAGGCGCCTCCTCGGCGACGCCGCGGCCGGACGGGCTCTTGACGATGATGCCTCGGGCCGCCAGGTCGTCGACCACCTGCCGGCCATGCCAGAGCTTTCGCGCCTTCGTCCGGCTCATCTGCCGGCCGGCGCCGTGGCAGGCGGAGGAGAAGGCGGCGGCCTCGCTTGCCTCGGTGCCGACCAAGACATAAGAGGCAGTGCCCATACTGCCGCCGATAAGCACCGGCTGGCCCACCGCCTTCAGCGGTGCCGGCAGGTCGCCGTGGCCGGGGCCGAAGGCCCGGGTGGCGCCCTTGCGGTGGACGTGGAGTTGGCGCCGCGCGCCGTCGATCGCATGCTCCTCGACCTTGCAGGTGTTGTGCGAGACGTCGAACAGCAGCGCGAGGCGGGCCTCCGGCAGCAGCTCGGCGAAGACGCCCCGGGTCAGGTGGGCGACGATCTGCCGGTTGGCGAGCGCGCAGTTGATCGCCGCCCGCATGGCGCCGAGGTAGCGCCGGCCGATCTCGGAATTGATGCGGGCACAGGCGAGCTCGCGGTCGGGCAGGTCGATCCCCTGCGCGCCTGCCTCCAGCACCATCTCGCGCAGGTACTCGGTGCCAATCTGATGGCCGAGGCCGCGCGAGCCGCAATGGATGGAGACGACGATCTCGCCGAGCTTCAGGCCGAAGGCGGTGGCGACCGCGGCGTCGTAGATCTCGACCACTTCCTGCAACTCCAGGTAATGATTGCCCGAGCCGAGGGTGCCCATCTCCTTGCGCTGACGCTTCTTAGCCTTGGCCGAGACGCAGTCGGCGTGGGCGCCGGCCATGCGTCCCGCTTCCTCGATCCGTGTCAGATCTTCCGGACCGCCATAGCCTTCGGCGATCGCCCATTCGGCACCGCCCTCGAGCATCGCCGTCATGCCGGCGTCGTCGAGGCGGATATCGCCGGTGCTGCCGACGCCGGCCGGGATGCGCTCGAAGAGGGCGTCGGCAAGGGCTTGCTTGACGGGCTCGAGCGTCTCGGCCTCGATGCCGGTCAGGTGACAGCGGACGCCGCAGGAGACGTCGAAGCCGACGCCGCCAGCCGAGACCACGCCGCCCGCCTCGGCATCGAAGGCAGCGACGCCGCCGATTGGAAAGCCGTAGCCCCAA
Organism: Alphaproteobacteria bacterium; assembly: GCA_030746295.1. Next base: position 14,689 of record JASLMY010000015.1, read on the forward strand.
TGGGCGTCGGGCATGGCGTAAGCGGCCCGGACGATGCCCGGCAGCGTGGCGACGTTGGTCACCTGCTCGAAGACCTTGTCGTCCATCTCGGCAATCAAGGCTTCGTCGGCATAGATGAGGGCGGGCACCCGCATGCGGCCGAAGGGCTCGATTCGCCACTCCAGCTCGGATTGCCGTTTCAGACGGCTGAGGTCCATCGGCACCTCCCTCTCAGACGTCGACCACGCATTGCACTTCCCAGCGACCATCGACGAGACGGCGGACGGCGAGCTCGGTAAAGGTCGCCCCCTTTATCTCGCTCGCCGGCTGGTGGCGCGCGACCGCGACCGGCTCGCCCCAGGCGGTGCCCTTGAGCCGCTCGCCCTCGATCTCAACTTGGAAGCGACCGAACAACATGCCGCGCACTGCCATCTCGTGAATGATGGCGTTCAGCCAGTCGTAGAGCAGGATCTCGGAATCGACCGATCTGCAAGTGATCTCGACCGCCTCTCGCTCCTGGACTCTATCGGGCACGGTCACCACCGCCGTCAGGGCCATCGCCACCCCCTCGAATGCCGCGGCCAGTGAATCACCACGGCCGCGGACCCCGACATCCGCGCCGTGCGGAAACAGCTCCCAGCCGCAATCCGCGGTCATCCGCAACTCCTGGCTGTTCGAGACAGCAGGCATTCGACGCCGCCGGCACAATCGGCACAATGACGCGTGTCAACGGGGCCTCCGACGGCCGCCGGCAGCAGTTCCGATTTGAAATGGGGCTCAGTGCAGGGTGAAGACGCTGTCGACACCCCGGAACCGGGGCGGCCCGACCAGGCCGGAGCTCGCTACCTTGACCGAATGCAGGCGTCCGTCCAGGTTCCGGCTCCAATAGTCGAGAAAACGTCTCAGTTCGGGAAATCGGGGCGGCAGGTCGTATTCCTGCCAGACGAAGCTCTGCAACAGACTGGGATGGTCGGGCAAATGGTAGAGGATCTCGGCCGTGGCCAGACGATAACCTTGGAGCTGCATCTCGACGATCGCTCGGTTCCGTCGTTGCATCTCGCCTCCAATCGCGCCTTCCCAAGAGACAACGCCGACATGGTGACATCCGAAGCTTCGAGGATGCAATACAAAACGATAAGAAAACATTAATTATATCAATGCGTTGACAGCATTTGGCGGAGATTGCTAGCAGGCTGCTTTGGAGCCAGTGGCAACTTAGACATAAAGAAATCTACATATAAGGATGAGATTCTTGATTGACAGAGAAATGCCGGCTCACTAGTGTGCCGGCCACTGCCTCGGGCAGGGGGCTGGTCCACCCGAATGGGACCCGCGGGATTTGAAGGGCAGCTTGCGACCGCGTCAGCAATCGCTAAAGCGCCACGGGGACGATCTCCCGTGGGCCCACCATTGATGTGTGCCGGGGAGACCGTCCCGATGCTTTTCAGACCTTCGCCCCTCCGAAGCCCATCGCGGTTGCGATTTAGGTTGCCGCGTCGCGGAGCGGTGCGGGGCGACACGGTCGGACGGCCACCACGGGGACAACGCCTGCGTCATCGCCGCGACGACGACGCACCAGCCAAGGGGAACAGCACCATGAACGATTTGGCCAACACCAGACGACCCGAAACGATCCACCAGGGGCAGCAACGACCCTATGCCGGCGATATCCTATCGCCCGAGGCTTGGAAGTACTTGGCCGAGGATCCGAACGCCGTGCTGATCGACGTCAGGACCCAGGCCGAATGGGTCTATGTCGGCGTGCCGGACCTGGCGCCGCTGGGCAAGACCGCCCTATTTGCCGAATGGCAGCGCTTTCCCGAGATGGACCGCAACCCGACCTTCGCGCAACAGGTCGCCGCCGCCGGCATCACCCCTGACCAGACCGTATTGCTGATCTGCCGCTCGGGCGCACGCTCGGCGCAAGCCGCGGCGCAACTCACCACGCTCGGCTACGAACGCTGCTTCAACGTCGTCGACGGCTTCGAGGGCGGCCTCGATCAGAACAGCCACCGCAACCGACTCGGCGGCTGGAAGGTCGCCGACCTGCCCTGGAAACAGGGCTGAATTGGCCGAAGAAAGAGAGCTTGGGAGCAGCGATCATGGACGGCCACACCGACCCCGAACTCTGGCAACGCGGTTGGCGGCCCGAGACCCACCTGGTACGCGGCGGCACTGAGCGCTCGCATCACGGCGAGACCAGCGAGGCCCTCTACCTCAACTCGGGCTTCGTCTACGACAGCGCCGAGCTGGCCGAGGCCCGCTTCAAGGGCGACGCCGACGGATTCATCTATTCGCGCTACGGCAACCCGACAGTGGCGATGTTCGAGAAACGGATGGCGCTCTTGGAGGAGGCGGGGGCCTGCTTCGCCACCGCCAGTGGGATGTCGGCGGTCTTTGCCGCTCTGGCGGCGCAGCTGAAGGTCGGCGACCACGTCGTCGCGGCTCGAGCCCTCTTCGGCTCCTGTCACGTCATCCTGACCGAGATCCTGCCCCGCTTCGGCGTCGAGACGACGCTGGTCGACGGCTCGGACCTCGCCCAATGGGAGGCGGCGGTCAGGCCCGAGACCGCCGTGGTCTTCTTCGAGACCCCGGCCAACCCGACGCTGGAGCTGATCGACATCGCCGCCGTGGCCGAGATCGCCCATCGGGCCGGCGCCCAGGTCGTCGTCGACAACGTCTTCTCGACACCCCTCTTACAGAAGCCGCTGAAGCTGGGCGCCGACATCGTCGTCTATTCCGGCACCAAGCACATCGACGGCCAGGGCCGATGTCTGGGCGGCGCCGTGCTGTCCGACCGCGCCTTTCGCGACGACGTTCTCGAGCCCTTTCTGCGACACACCGGTCCGGCCCTCAGCCCCTTCAACGCTTGGGTCCTGTTGAAGGGGCTGGAGACCTTGTCGCTCCGGGTCGAACGTCATTGCCGCTCGGCGCGGACGATCGCCGACCTACTGGCGGCGCATCCGAAGGTCGCCCAAGTCCTCTATCCTGGGCGCCCGGAGCATCCTCAGTTCGAGCTGGCGCAGAAGCAGATGGCGGACGGCGGCAGCGTCGTCAGCTTCGAGCTCACCGGCGGCAAGGCGGCCGCCTTCCGCCTCTTGAACGCGCTGCAGCTGATCGACATCTCCAACAATCTGGGCGACGCCAAGAGCCTGATCACCCACCCCGCCACCACGACGCACCGCGCCATGGGGCCGGAAGGCCGGGCCCGGATGGGCGTCACCAACGGCATGGTCCGGGTTTCGGTGGGTCTGGAAGACGCGGGCGATCTGACGAACGATCTCGCCCGAGGCTTGAGCCGCGCATAGGCCCCTACCCTAGGTGGCGTCAGAACCGTCTTCGTAGAGACCGAGGCGCGCCTCGGCTCGGACCAGGGTACCGCTCCGGCCAGCCAGGATCTCGACCGCCGCCTCCAAGGCGCCGATGCCGGCGATGCCGCCGGTGGCTCGGACGAAGCGGGACGCCGCCGCGACCTTGGGCGCCATGGTACCGGGCTCGAATGCAAAGCCGTCCAAGTCCGCCGGACCGGCGGTTCGGATCGCGACGGCGTCCGGGTCCGGCCAAGCGGTCCTGACCGCCCACGTCGGTCAGCAGCAGCAGGGCGTCGGCACCCAGCGCCGTCGCCAGCAGCGCCGCCGTCAAATCCTTGTCGACCACCGCCTCGACGCCACGCACCACGAGATCGGCATCGACGGCGACCGGGATGCCGCCGCCGCCGGCGCAGACGACAACGACGCCGGCGTCCAGCAATAGCCGAATGGTACCGAGTTCGAGGATCGCCTTCGGTTCCGGCGACGGCACGACGCGCCGGTAGCCGCGGCCATCCGGTCGAAAGGCCCAACCGCACGCCCGGGCCAGCGCTTCTATCTCGGATGCGTCGTAGATCGGGCCGATGGGCTTCGACGGCGCCTCGAAGGCAGGATCGTCCGGGTCGACCCGCACCTGGGTCAGCAGGGCGGCGATCTCGCGGCCTGGCAGATGGCGGCGCAACTCGCGCTCTATCAGGTAGCCGATCAGGCCTTCGCTTTCGGCGTCGAGGACGTCGAGCGGATAGGGCGCGACCTCGTCCAACGCCTCGCTCTGCAATGCCAGGAGGCCGACTTGCGGGCCGTTGCCGTGGGTGACGACGAGTTCGTGTGCCTCGGCCAATGCGGCGATCGACACCGCCGCCCGCGCCAGATTTCGCCGCTGGGTCTCGATCTCTAAGGCTTCGCCGCGCCGCAGGAGAGCGTTGCCCCCGATCGCAGCGATGATGCGCACCGCCTAGGCCCCCGCGTCAGCAGCCGAGAGGAACTTGTCGACCACCGCGGCAAGCGTCGGCTCACCGGCATCGGCAAAGTCGTACCGAGCCCGGACCCAAGGCTTGTCGATCCGGATCTCCGCGGCGAGATCCACCGGTGAGGCGATGACGACGACGTCGACGTCCGCGGCGAAGATCGTCGCTTCCAGCGCGCCGAGCTGTTCCCGATCGTAGCCGACGTCCGGCAACACCGGGCCGATATGCGGATAGCGCTCGTAGATCGCGCGAATTTCCGGCACCGCGAATTGGCGCGGATCGACGATGTCGGCCGCGCCCGCTGCCATCGCGGCGACAAAGCCAGCGCCGTAGGCCATCTGCCCATGCGTGATGGTCGGGCCGTCCTCGATCACCAGCACGCGCCTGTCCTCGACCAGTGTCGGATCGTCCAGATGTACGGGCGACGCCGCCCGGACCACGGTGGCCCCCGGGTTGACGGCACGAAGGTTTTGGACCGTGCGCTCGACTTCGTCGGGAATGGCCACATCGACCTTGTTGACGACGAAGGCGTCGGCCATCCGCACGCAGGCCTCGCCCGGATGATGCGTCGTGATCTGATCGGGACGCAGGGCGTCGGCGACGACGATGTTGAGATCGGGTCGGAAGAAGGCGAAGTCGTTGTTGCCGCCGTCCCAGACGATGATGTCGGCCTCGCGCTCGGCCTGCTCGAGAATGCGGCCATAGTCGACGCCGGCATAGATGATGCCGCCGGCGGCGATATGGGGCTCGTACTCCTCGCGTTCCTCCTGCGTGCAATCGGCCGCGTCCAGGTCCGCCATGGTGGCGAACCGCTGCACCGCCTGGGCCGTCAAGTCGCCATAGGGCATCGGATGGCGGACCGCGGCGACACGGTGTCCGCGCGCCGCCAGCCAGCCGGAGAGCCAGCGTGAAATCTGTGACTTGCCGCAGCCTGTTCGGACCGCGGTCACCGCGATGACGGGCACGCTCGCCGCCAACATCGTCGCCCGGGGTCCGAGCAGGGCGAAGTCGGCGCCCGCCGCCAGGGCCCGCGACGCCAGGTGCATGACCGTCGCGTGGTCGATATCGCTGTAGGCCAGCACGACCTCGTCGACGTCGCGCGCCCGGCAGATCGTCTCCAAACCGTCCTCCGCCTCGATCGGGATGCCGTCAGGGTAGAGCGAGCCCGCCAGGGCGCCGGGATAGCGGCGGTCGGCGATGCCGGGGATCTGCGTCGCCGTGAAGGCGACGACCTCGACCGAGTCGTCGTTGCGGTAGACGACGTTGAAATCGTGAAAATCTCGCCCGGCGGCGCCCGCAATGACGATGCGCTTGCGCCGGCTCGACGTCGTCATCGGCATCCCTCTTTCTTCGGGCGCCGCCTTTTCGGGCTTGGATCGACCGCTCAATCCGATCCGGGGCGCCTCATGCTTCCAATCCGGGCGGCACCCGGCCAGCAAAGCCCGCCGCCTGCTCGTAGGCCCAACCGATCCTGAGCGCCGTCGTCTCGTCGTAACTGCGGCAGGCGATCTGCAACGAGATCGGCAGGCCGCCGGAGGTGAAGCCGTTCGGCAGCGACAACGCGCAGGCATCCAGCAGGTTGAAGGCCCGGGTGAAATAGGCCGGCGTGCCGGTCTCGTCGACCTCGTCGACCGGGATCGCCGCCGTCATCGTCGACGGCGTCAGCAGCGCCTCGACGCCGGCCAAGGCCACGGCGAAGTCGCACTTGACCTTTTCTTTCTCCCGCAGCGCCAACAGATAGTCACGGGCCGACATGTCCTTGCCGATCCAGATCCGGGGCCGCACGTTCGGGTCGATCGGCAGGGAGTCGTCGTCGACGAGCTCGCCGACGAAGGAATAGCCCTCGGCACCGATGATCCGGCCGGTGGCAGCGGCGAAGTCGGCGAAGCCGAGCGGCAGATCGACGTCGACGATATTGGCGCCCAGGTCCGCTAGCACTTCCAGCGAGGCGTCGTAGGCGGCCAGGATCTCGGCGTCGACGCCCTCGCGTTCCGCTTCCTGCAGTCTGGCAAGGCGCATGCCGGCGACGCCCAGCTTCAGACTCGGCAATGGGTCCTCAATGGGATGTCGGAGCGTCAGGGAGTCGTGCGGATCGGGGCCCGCCATCGCCATGTATAGTTGGGCCGCATCCTCGACCGTGCGGCAGATCGGGCCGGGTGTGTCCAGCGTCGTCGCCAACGGCAGCACGCCGAAGGTGCTGATCCGACCGATCGTGGTCTTGAGGCCGGCGAGCCCGCACCAGGCTGCCGGCAGACGCACCGAGCCGCCGGTGTCGGTGCCGAGCGCCCATGGCGCCAAGCCGGCTGCGACCGAGACGCCGGAGCCGGCGCTGGAGCCACCGGGCGTGCGCGGCACCTCCAGATCCCAGGGGTTCCAGGGTGTCCCCATATGCGTGTTCGTGCCCCAGCCGCCCATCGCGAACTCGACCGTGTGGGTCTTGCCGATGACGATCATGCCGGCGGCGACGAGCCGGCGTGCGAGAGTCGCGGTAACCGGCGAGACGCGATTGGCCCAGGCCTTGGAGCCACCGGTGGTGATGCGGCCCTCCATGTCGATGATGTCTTTGAGGGCGACGGGCACGCCATGGAAAGGGCCGACGGCATGGCCCGACCGGATCGCCTGGTCCGCCGCCGCCGCCGCCATCCGTGCCTCTTCACCATAGACGGCGATGAAGGCATGCAGCTTGTCGTCATAGGCCTCGATGCGGGCCAGCAGGCGCTCGATCAGCTCGGTCGAGGTCAGGCGGCCGGCTTGGATCTCGGCCGCCATCCGGGTGGCGGAAAGAAACGCGGGATCGCTCATCGCCACACCCTCAAGCCGACGCGCTCGGCCGCTCGGCAATGCGCGCGTACCAGCTCTTTATGTTCTGGCATGCCTCCGGCACCGGCTGGCCGACGCGCTCGCCGAATTCGAGGAAGACGAACAGCATCACGTCGGCAAGCGTAAAGCGGTCGCCGGCGACGAAGCTCTTGCCGGCCATCAACCCGTCCAACCAGGCGATCTTGTCCTGCGCCACCGCCTTCAGGCCGTCCGCCGCCTCGGGAATGCAGCGAAATCGCGGCGTGAAGAAGTCGAGGCCATCGGAATAGCGAAAGCCGTTGGTCAGCGGCTCGGCGATGTTGAGATCGATGCGCCGGGTCCACATCCGGGTCTCGGCCTTCTCGGCTGCGGTCGCGCCGATCAGCGGAGGCGCCGGCTGCACGTCCTCGATATATTCGCAGATCGCCGTGATCTCGGTGACGATGGCGCCATCGTCGAGCTCCAGCGCCGGGCACTGGCCAGCCGGGTTGACCTCGCTCAAGTAGGGCGCTCGCCGATTTTCGAGGCCGGGGAGATCGATCTCGGTGGTCTCCAGCTCCAAGCCCTTCTCGGCTAGGAACATGCGCACCACCTTGGGATTAGGTCCAATCGAATTGTAGAGCTTCATGATTCCTCCCGGCCTCGGCCTGGTTTTGATCTGTGCCAAGAAATAACAGTTCAGGATGGACCCAAATGCAAGGCCCGGGGCTTGCGTGGGAAGGGCAATGCTGGAACGCTTGCGCCCTAGGAGGATGTGAGAATGGCAGACGACACCGGATTGGACGACAACGCGCGCACGGCGCTGGCCGCGGGTCTGGGCCTCGACAAGCTCGCCCGGCTCTTCCCCGACGCCTTCGACCGCGCTTATCGCTATGCCCAAGCGATGCTGGCCGACACGCCGCGGCCGGAGGCGATCGCCGACGAACCGGCGCACGTCTTTCGTGCCGGGCCCGAGGCCTGAAGGCGACGGTGTTAGCATGACCGACCTCCCCTTCCTGCCCCTGACCGAGGCGGCGACGCTGGTCGCGGCGAAGCAGCTCTCGCCGGTCGAATACACGGAAGCACTGCTCCGGCGGATCGAGACGCACGATTCCAGGCTCGCGAGTTTCCTCCACCTGACCGCCGATGCGGCGATCGCTGCGGCGCGTGAGGCCGAGGCGGCGGTCCAGGCCGGCGCCACGCTCGGGCCCCTGCACGGCATTCCCTTCGGCCTCAAGGACATCATCGACGCCGAGGGCCTGGCGACGACGGCACATTCCAAGATCTTGGCCGACAACGTCGCCGCCGAGGACGCCGAGGCCACCGCCCGCCTCAAGGCCGCCGGCGGCATTCTCCTCGGCAAGCTGGCGACGCACGAGTTCGCCCTCGGCGGCCCCTGTTTCGACCTGCCCTGGCCGCCGGCCCGAAACCCTTGGGACCCCAGCAAACATCCGGGCGGTTCCTCCAGCGGCTCAGGCGTTGCCGTCGCGGCGGGCTTCCTACCGGCGGCGCTCGGCAGCGATACCGGCGGCTCGGTCCGCAACCCTGCCTCCAGCTGTGGCCTTGTCGGCATGAAGGCGACCTACGGCCGGGTCAGCCGCCGCGGTGTCGTGCCGCTCTCGTTCTCGCTCGACTATGTCGGTCCGCTGACCCGCACGGTCGCCGACAATGCCGCCGTCCTGAACGTGATCGCCGGCCACGATGCCCGGGATCCCGGCAGCGCGGCGGTGCCGGTGCCGGACTTCACCGCGCGGCTGGACAAGGATATCAAAGGCCTCAGGATTGGCGTCATCCGCCACTTCTACACCCGCGACCTCGTCGCCGATCCGGAAATGACGGCGGCGATCGAGGCCGCGCTGAAGACGCTTCAGGGGCTCGGTGCCGAGGTCCGCGAGATCGAGGCCCGACCCTTGCGCGCCTACGCGGCCTGCAACCGGACCATCCTGCTCTCGGAGGCCTTCGCCGTGCACGAGCAGTGGCTGAAGGAGCGGCCCGAGGACTATGGCGCCTTGACCCGCGAGCGGCTACTGCCGGGCGCCTTCGTGCCCGCCGTCGACTATGTGCAGGCGGTCCGTAGCCGGCGCCGGCTGAAGGCTGAGTTCGATCGCCTGACGGCCGATCTCGACGTCGTGGTGACGGCCTCCAGCATGGAGCCACCCTGCGCCATCGACGATCCGGAAATGGTCGCCAAGACCTATTCCCGGCAGGCCCGCCCACCCTTCAACGTCACCGGCAATCCGGCCCTGGTGCTGCCGACCGGGTTCTCGTCCGCCGGCATGCCGCTGTCGATGCAGATCGTCGGCAAGCCCTTCGACGAGGCCACGGTCTACCAGGTGGCGCAAGCCTACGAGCAGGCGAGCCCGTGGAAGGATCGGCACCCGGAGCTATAGCGAATCCCGACGGAGCGCATTTGCACCTGCTACCCCGTCCCTGCTCTCGCAGGCGGGCCACCGATGGACCGGGACCGGTTTCCAGGTAGCGTTCTGCCGCAATGGAATCGACCTTCCACGGAGATCAGATTGAGGACCGAGCTACAAAGAGGTCTGCTTCGTTCCGGGATCGCGATCTCATTTTCGGGCGCGGTTTTGGCAATTCTTGCCGCTATGAGCGACGCGTTGTGGGACTTTCTGAAATGGTTCGAATTCCTCTCGCCCGTACCGGGCCTGAGCGGCGTCACCATCCTGGCCGTGAGTATGGTGATCTTTCTACTTTTCGTTTTCGTTATCCAATGGGTCGTCACCGGCTTCGCCGAACAATCTGAAGAACAACGGGACGCGAAGCTCCGATAGCCGCGAAGGCCGAGCCCAGCGAGCGGGATCAGGCCTTGGGCCGGACGACATGGTCGGCAAGGGTCTGCAAGGCCTCGTCGAGGCTCGGCACCGGCCCGCCCGGCCGCGTCGCACCTGTTGCCAGGGTGCGGAAGAGCGCCCGCTCGGTGGCGAGCGACATCAGCGGCTCCATGCCGCTCTCGCGCAGCATCCGGTTGACGAGCTCGACCTCCTCGTGGCGCCGCTTGGCATGCACCAGATGCGTCGTCGTCAGCAATTCGAGGAAGTGGCGGAAGCCGCCGATATCGACATCCGCGGTGCAGGCCAGCGCCTCCTCCAACAGCCCCTGATGGCGGGCCGCGACCATGAACTCCACGCCCAAAGCCTCCAGGCCCTTCATCAGGATGCTGCGCAGGATCTTCACGGCTGAGGCGGTGCCGACGACAGGCCCCAAGACCTTGGCCAAGAAGCCGAGTGAGCACAGCCACTGGGTGATCGACCCCGCATCTTCGCCGGCGACCAGTAGCGGCACCCGTTGCCCGTAGGCATGGAAGCTGCCCATGACCGCGATATCGATGAAATTCGCCCCGGACGGGGCAAGCGCCTCGGCGTTGGCCTCCGTCATCGACCGGGTAATCGAATTGAAGTCGAGATAGACTGCCTCCGGCCGCAGATGGGCCGCCGCGGCGGCGGCCGCATTCCGCGCCTGATCGCCCGTGACGACGGAAATGACCACATCCGCGGACGCCAAATGGGGCCCATAATCTACGTGGATGTCGATACCGAGGTCTTCCGCCCGCCGCCGCATGGCCTGCCCGGCCTCGCCCGCGTCGAGGGCGATGTCGATGACGACGAGCTGCCGTCCCTCGGCCAGCCAGCCGCAATCCTCCACCAGGCCGCGGCCGATGGCGGTGCCGGCCTCGCCAAACCCCAGCAAGGCGATCGTCGTCGGTGTCATTGGCTTATCCCCTGAGAAAGGCCCAGATCTACGAACCAGGCGTCGGCGAGTTTTGTCGCTTCTGGAAGCGGGCGATGTCAAACGCCTCGATCGGCGTCTCGGTGCGGCCGTCCACGATCAGCTCCGCCAGGACCGCACCGACGGCCGGCCCGAGCTGGAAACCATGGCCCGAGAAGCCGAAGGCGTGGTAGAGGCCGGTTGTCGTCCGGCTTGGCCCGATCACGGGTATCTCGTCGGGCAACAGGCCCTCGATGCCGCCCCAGACCCGAAGGATGGCGAGCTCGGCGAGCGCCGGCACCAGGCGCCGCACCCCGCTCACCTGGGCGATGGTGTGCTCCGGCAGGACGTAGGCCCGCCCCTCGTCCCGAAGCGCCGGCCCCCGGGGACCGCCGCCGAAGACGATGCCGCCGCCCGCCACCTGGCGCAGATAGACATCGCCCACCGCCGCCACCGTCGGCTCGATGAAGGCGGGCGCCGGCTCGGTGACGGCGAGCTGCGGCGAATAGGCCTCCAGCGGCACCGGCTCGCCAAAGCGCTCGGCGATTTGATGACCCCAGGCGCCGGCCGTGTTCAGCAGCTGGGCGGCACGGATGCGGCCGCCGGTCGCGGTCTCGATCTCGAACTGTTGGCCGACCTGGGCGACGTCGCTGGCTTCGGTATGTTCCAAGACCTCGACGCCGGCGGCGTGCGCCGCACGGGCGAAGGCCGGTGCGACCAGGCGCGGATTGGCGTGGCCGTCAGCGGCGGTGAAGGAGCCCAGGGTCACGTCCTCGCCGAACCACGGCCAGCGCTCGCGCAGCTGGTTGGCACCGAAGAGCTGAACCTCGAGGCCATAGTCGGCGGCGTCTCGGGCGAATGCCTCGAGGCCGGCGGCATCCGCTTCCTCATAGGCGCAGTACAGATTGCCGCTGGCGACGAACTCGCAAGCATCGCCGACCAATTCCTCGAGCCGGCCCCAGATCTCGGCCGAGCGCCGGGCCAGCGGCAGTTCCGCCAGCGCCCGGCCCTGCTGGCGCACGTTGCCGAAGTTGACACCGCTCGCCTGCGCGCCGACGAAGCCGCGCTCCAGCAGCACAACACTTCGGCCCCACTGGGCGAGATGCAGGGCTGCACTGGTGCCCTGGATGCCGCCGCCGATTATGGCGACATCGGCCTCTAAGGGCTCGCTCACGGCTCTTGCGCCTCGGCGAGGCCGAGCGGCTTGACCGGCGCCTGGGCCCTGAGCCGTCCGACGTCCTCGACCGGCAGGTCGAGCGCCTCGGCCAGGATCTCGGCAGCCGCGAGAGCGCAGTAGCGACCTTGGCAGCGCCCCATGCCGAGCCGCGTCAGAGCCTTGGCCCGATTGATCTCGGTGGCGCCCAGGTCGCGCGCCGCGGCCCTGAGGGTGCCGGCGGAAACGTTCTCGCAGCGACAGACGACGGTGTCGTCACTGGCGGCCCGGGCCAATGTCAACGGCGGCGGAAAAGCCTCTTCCAGCCCCTTTCGAAAGCCGTCCAGCGCGGTGACCCGGGCGCGCCAGAAGCGGTGCGTGCCGAGCGTCACCGGGTAGCCCCGGTCGATCAGCACCGCGAAGGCAGCGAGCGCGCCGGCACTCTCGGCTGCCTCCGCCCCGGCGACGCGCCGCCCATCGCCGGCGATATAGACGCCGTCGGTCGTCGTGCTGCCGTCTTCGTCCGCTTTCGGCAACCATTGGCGCAAGCGCTCGTCGAAATAGAACTCGCAACGCGCCAGATCGGCGAGCTGACACTCCGACCTCAGGCCAAATCCGAAAGCCACGGCGTCGCCGGCAACGGCGAAGTCGCGCCTCTGCGAATCTCGGCAGACCAGCGCCTCGATCCGGCCGTCGCCTTCGACGCGGAGCGGCCGGACACCCGACAGCAGTGGGATGCCCTTGGACTTGAGCCAGCCCATGTAATAGACGCCCTTGGCGAGGGCGAGACCACCGATGATGAGGCCGGGCAGGGCGCGCAGGCGGTCCTCCAGCGGCGAGGTGTCGAGCACGGCCGCGACCTTCGCCCCTGCCTTCGCGTACTGATAGGCGACGAGATAGAGAAGCGGCCCGGTACCGAGGAAAATGGTTTCTCGTCCGACGGCGCAACCCTGGTGCTTGAGGGCGATCTGCGCACCACCGAGCGTGTAGACGCCCGGGTTCGTCCAACCCGGAAACGGCAGCACCAGGTCGGCCGCCCCCGGCGCCAGGATCAAGGCGTCGAAGGGGATACGGTCGTGCACGCCGTCGCGGACGACGTAGAGGATCTTATCGTAGACGTTCCATGCCAGGGTCGAGGGGCGGTAGTCGACCGTTTCCGCCAACTCGGCGAAGGTCCGATGCAGTCGCCGCGCCTTGCCGGCCTCGATTCCGTAGAGCTCGCGGTAGCCGCGCTGGAAGCCGGCCGGCGGCTGCCGGTAGATCTGGCCGCCGGGCGCCGGGTTCTCGTCGATCACCACCGGCCGGATGCCGGGAGCCGCCAAGACCTCGGCGGCGCGGACGCCGGCCGGGCCGGCGCCGACGATCACAACGCGGTCGTCGGCCATCGTCCCTCGGGCAGCCGGGTCAGCACCGCCATCCCCTCTTCGACATAGGTCGTGCAGGCCCTGATCCGACCGCCCTCGGCGGCCCAGAGCCAGCAATCCTGGCAGGCGCCCATCAAGCAGAAACCGCCGCGCGCGGCACCGCTGGTGTCATGTGGGCCGAGCGTCAAGCCGGCGAGGCGGAGCGCGACCAGCAGTGTATCCCCCTGCAAGGCCTCCAGCGGAGCCCCGTCGACGCTGATGGTGACGCCCCCGCGATCGGTCTCGCCGAGGCGTTGGAAGCCGGCCGTCACCAGACGTTCGCCTCGCGGATCGGAATCCCCTTCAGTATCCGCTCGAAGCCGAAACGCTCGAGGTCGATGGCACGGTACTCGCCGTAGGAGACGAGCTCGGCCGTGGCCCGCCCCGCCGCCGGTGACTGCTGCAAGCCATGACCGGAGAATCCGGCGCAGAGGAGCAAGCCGGCAATCTCCGGGTGCGGGCCCAAAATCGCGTTCTGGTCGAAGGTGTTGTACTCGTAGTGTCCGGCCCAGGCATTGGTCAGCTTGATCGCCTCGAAGGCCGGTATGCGGTGCGCCAGCTTCGGCCAGACCAGCTCCTCGAAGTGGTCGTACTCGATCTCGAAGTCATCCGGATCGCTCTCCGGATCCTGGTCCTCCGACGGCGAGACGACGCCCAGATACTGCCCGCTCTCGGGCCGGAAGGCGACGCCGGAAGGGTCGATCGTCAACGGTGCAGCGGTGAAGTCCTCGCGGCAGTCGAAGACGTAGACGTAGCGCTTGCGGGGCCAGACCGGAAACTCGAAACCGAGATGCCGACAGAGCTTGCCCGAGCGCGAGCCGGCGGCCATCACGACGGTGCCGGCGACGACCGCCCCGCCCGCCGCCAGTGTCACGCCGGTGATCCGGTCGCCTTCGCGAGCAAACCCGACGACTTCGTCGGCGACGAACTCGGCGCCGAGCGCCCGCGCCTTGCGCCGAAAACCCTGCAACAGAGTGTTGGGATCGACCCAGCCTTCGTTGGCATGGCCAAAGACCGCGGCGCCCAGATCGTCGGTGCGGAGCCACGGGAAGCGTGCCGCCAACGCCGGCGGCTCCAGAAATGTGACCTCGGCGCCGAAGCCGCGCTGCAGCTCATAGTTCCGATGCAAGGCCTCCGCCCCCGCCGGAGTCGCGGTGAAGAGGTAGCCCTGCTCGCGGAAGGTGACGTCGGCCGACTGGCCCTCGACCGCCAGGGTCTCGGCCGCGCCACGCGCGAACTCGGCCCCGAACATCGACATCTTGATATTCTCGGGCGTCGAGAACTGCTGGCGGATGCCGCCGAGCGAACGCGTGGTGGCGCAGCTCTCGTAACTCGGGTCACGCTCGACGACCAGCACGGAGCCGTTAAAGTCCGAACTGCTGGCGAGGAAATAGGCGGTGCTGCTGCCCATCGCCCCGCCGCCGACGATCACGACATCATAGCTTTGCTGCATCCGACGACCCTTCCCTCCACTGCCCGCAACTCTATCCGTATCCGTCAACGGCGCCAAACGGTTCGCAGCATTGGGTTGGCGCCATTGACGGCCGCCGCCCGCGGTCTTAGCTTCCGGCCGAGATGGCAACGGCCCCGAGACCAGAACCGACGTCGATCCCTTCGGTCGATCGGCTGCTGAACCAGGCATCGCTGCAGGCTCTCGTCTCGGCGCAGGGCCACGCGGTCGTGCGCGACGCCGCGCGGGCCGAGCTCGCCGCACTGCGCCGAGCACTGACCGACGACACGACGGGGGAGCCACCCTCGCTCGAGCCCGAGCGGATCGCAGGCCGCGTCGCCGAGCGGGTCGCGGCGGAGATACGGCCCTCGCTCCGCCCGGTCCTCAACCTGACCGGCACCGTGCTGCACACCAATCTTGGCCGAGCGCCGCTGCCGGAGGTGGCGATCGAGGCGGTGGCGGCGGCGGCGCGCGGTAACGTCAACCTGGAGTTCGACCTCGACAGCGGCCGCCGGGGTGATCGGGATTCGCACTTGGAAGCCTGGCTCTGTCGGCTGACCGGTGCCGAGGCCGCGACAGTCGTCAACAACAACGCCGCCGCCGTGTTGCTGGTCCTCAACACGCTCGCCCGTCGCCGGGGGGTCGCGGTCTCGCGCGGCGAGCTGATCGAGATCGGCGGCGCCTTCCGGATACCGGATATCATGACCCGGGCCGGCGCCCGCCTGGTCGAGGTCGGCACCACCAACCGCACCCATCCGAAGGACTACGAAACGGCGCTCGAGCAAGGCCTGGCGCTGATGATGAAGGTGCATACCTCCAACTACGTGATTCAGGGTTTCACCGCGTCGGTGCCGGAGGTCGAGCTGGCCGCCCTGGCGGCGCGTCACGGCGTGCCCTTCGCCGTCGATCTCGGCAGCGGCACGCTGGTCGATCTCGCCCGCTTCGGGCTGCCGCACGAGCCGACCGTTGCCGAGACCGTCGCCGCCGGCGCTGACCTCGTCACCTTCTCGGGCGACAAGCTCTTGGGCGGGCCGCAGGCAGGTATCATCGTCGGCAACAAGGACCTCGTCGCCAAGCTGAAGCGCAACCCGATGAAGCGAGCCATGCGCCTCGACAAAATGACGATCGCAGCACTGACCGCAATCCTACCGCTCTACGCCAATCCTGGGCGGCTCGTCGCGGCGGTGCCGACACTCCGCCTGATGACCCGCGGGGTCGGCGATATACGGGCCGCGGCGACGCGGCTGTTGTCGCCGGTGGCGGAGCGTCTGGCCGGCCATGCCACGGTCGAGATCGTCGACTGCGAGGCCGAGATCGGCAGCGGCGCCCTGCCCACCAAGACCCTGGCCAGCGTCGCCCTGGCGCTTCGGCCGCAAGTGGCTAAGCGAGGCCGCGGCAAGGCGCTAGGCCGCCTGGCAGCGGCCTTCCGGGCCCTGCCGGTGCCGGTGATCGGACGGCTCGGCGACGACGCCCTGCTGCTCGACCTGCGTTGCCTCGAGGACGAGGCGGCCTTCCTCGGCCAGCTCGGCGAACTCAGGCTCGACGGCCCATGATCGTCGCCACCGCCGGACATATCGACCACGGCAAGACCCGCTTGGTCGAGGCCCTGACCGGGGTCGATGCCGACCGCCTGCCCGAGGAGAAGGCGCGCGGCCTCACCATCGATCTCGGCTTCGCCTATCACGACCTCGCCAACGGCGAACGTTTGGGCTTCGTCGACGTGCCCGGCCATGAGCGCTTTATCCGCAACATGTTGGCCGGCGTCACGGCGATCGACTTCGCGCTTCTGGTGGTCGCCGTCGACGACGGGCCGATGCCGCAGACGGCGGAGCACCTGGCGATCCTCGACCTCCTCGGCGTCTCGAACGGCGCGGTGGTGCTGAGCAAGATCGACCGCGTCGGGCCGGAGCGGGTCTCCGAGGTTGCGGAAGCGGTGACGGCGCTGTTGGAGCCGACCAGCCTCGCGGGCGCGCCCCTGTTCCCGACCTCGGTCGAGACCGGCGAGGGCATTGCCGAATTGAAGACGCACCTGGAGAGCGCCGCCGAGACCGCTCGATCCCGGGCCGAGAACGGTAACTTCCGCCTCGCCGTCGACCGTTGTTTCACCATCGCCGGGGCCGGCCTCGTCGTCACCGGAACCGTCTTCTCGGGCAGCGTCGCGACCGGCGACCAGTTGCTGCTGTCGCCGAGAGGGATTCCGCTCAGGATACGCGGCATCCACGCCCAGAACCGGAGCAGCAAGACAGCCCGCGCCGGCGAGCGCGCCGCCCTCAACATCGCCGGCGCCGATCTCGACCGCGCCGAGGTGCATCGCGGCGACTGGGTGCTGGCAGCACCCGCGCACGCGCCGACCCGCAAGCTCGACTGCGATGTCCGCGTGCTGGCGAGCGAAGCCCGCGTGCTCGGCCACTGGACCCCGGTCCACGTCCACCTGGGCGCCGTCGACGTCACCGGACGCATCGCGGTTCTGGAGGGCCGCTCTATCGCGCCCGGCGCCACCGGCCTAGCCCAACTGGTGCTCGACCGCGAGATCGGCGCCGTCAACGGCGACCGGCTGGTGCTGCGCGACCAGACGGCGCAACGCACCATTGCGGGCGGGCGCGTCATTGACCCCTTCCCGCCGGCCCGCGGCAGAGCCCGGCCCGAGCGACTGGCGCAGCTGAAGGCGATCCGGGACGCGGAGGCCGGCAGCGCCCTCGAGGCATCGCTGGCGCAAGCCCCGGCCGGCCTTCGCCTCAAGCCCTTCCAGCAGGGCTGGAACCTTACCCCGTCGGAGGCCGACGCGATCTTCGACGCTGCCGGCACCGTGCGGATCGCGGCCCGGGAAGCGCCGATCGGCTTTTCGCCCACGCATTGGCAAGGCCTGCTCGACTCGGTCCTGGAGACACTGTCCAGATGGCACGAGCGCAACCCTGAAAGCGTCGGCGCCAGCGCCTTGGAGCTCCGCCGCGCTTTGCCCCGCCCGGTGCCGGAAGTGGTGCTGAACGCCGCTCTGGATACCCTGCTCGACCGAGATACGCTGCGGCGTCGGGGCAGCTTTCTGCACTTGCCGAGCCATGCCGCCCAGCCGACGGACGAAGAAGCGGCGATCTGGCAGCGGGTGGCGCCGATCCTCGAGGCGGGCGGCCTGAAGGCGCCCCGGGTGCGCGAGATCGCCGAGGAGCTGCGCTTGGATCTGAGCAAGCTGGAGGCCTTCCTCGCCCGCGCACAGCAACTGGGCCTGGTGCTGCGGGTGACCCAAAACCGCAGTTTCCTGCCCGAGACTGTACTGGCCTTGGCGGAGATCGCGGAGGCGCTGGCGGCCGAGGCGCCGGACGGCCTCTTCGAGGCCAAGGCCTACCGGGACCGCTCCGATATCGGCCGCAATCTCACCATCGAGGTATTGGAGTATTTCGACCGTGTCGGCTTCACCCGCCGCTCAACCGAGGGCCGGCGTGTCCTGAAACCGGCGGCGGAGGCCTTCGGCGAGACGTAAACCTCAACTGCCGGCGCTGCGCTGTTGCAGGAGATCGTCGAGCCAGTCGGGGTCCATCTCGGGCACCGAGGAGAGCAGCAGTTCCGTGTATTCGTGGTGCGGCGGGGTCAGGATATCTTGCTTGGGACCCTGCTCCACCACCTCGCCCTGGAGCATGACAACGATCTCGTCGGCGATCGCCTTCACCGTCGCCAGATCATGGGTAATGAACATGTAGGCGAGGCCGAGCTCGTCCTGAAGGCGTTGCAGGAGCTTCAGGATTTCCTCGGCGACCAACTGATCGAGCGCCGAGGTCACCTCGTCGCAAATGATCAGCTCCGGCTCCGCCGCCAGCGCCCGGGCGATGCAGATGCGCTGCTTCTGCCCGCCCGAGAGCTCGCCCGGATATCGATCGATGAAGTCGTTCGGCTCGAGCTCGATCATCTGCAGGAGATCGCGAACCCGAGCCTCCTTCTCGGCACCCCGGAGCGCCAGGTAGAACTCCAGCGGTCGGCCGATGATATCGCGCACCCGCTGGCGCGGATTGATCGCCGTGTCGGGCATCTGGTAGATCATCTGCAGACGGCGAAGCTCGTCCTTGCTGCGCTTGCGGTAGCTCCGCTCCAACACCTGCCCTTCGTAGAGCACGCGGCCTTCCAACGGCGGCAAGAGGCCGGTGATGACCCGCGCCGTGGTGCTCTTGCCGCTGCCCGACTCGCCGACCACGGCGACGGTGCGCTTCTCGTGGATGTCGATATTGACGTTCGACAGCACCGGTACCTTGCCGTAGGCGGCGGTGACGTTCTCGACACTCAGCAGCGGCACCTCGCCCTCGGGCTCGTTCACCGGCGGCTTGCGGAAGGTCCTGACCGCCAGCAGGTCGCGGGTATAGTCCTTCTGCGGATCCTCGACGATCGGCCGGGTCTCGCCTTCCTCGACCAGGTTGCCGTAACGCAGCACCATGATCCGGTCGGCCATCTGCGAGACCACGGCCAGATCGTGGGTGATATAGATGGCCGCGGTATCGAACTGCTGGACGATGTTCTTGATCGCCGCCAAGACCTCGATCTGGGTCGTGACGTCGAGCGCCGTCGTCGGCTCGTCGAAGACGATCAGGTCCGGCCGGCAGGCCATCGCCATCGCCGTCATGGCGCGCTGCAGCTGCCCGCCCGAGACCTGATGCGGGTAACGGAAACCGATCCCGTCCGGGTCCGGCAACTGTAGGCGCCCGTAGAGGTCCTTGGCATCAGCCTCGGCCTCGGAGCGCGGCATGATGCCGTGCTGGACCGGGGCCTCACAATACTGGTCGATCAGGCGGTGTGCGGGGTTGAAGGCGGCGGCGGCGCTCTGCGCCACGTAGGCGATGCGCGAGCCGCGCAGGGCCCGAAGCTCATCCTCCGAGGCCTTGCTGAGGTCGATGCCGTCGAAGATGATCTGGCCGCCGGAGATCCGGCAACCGTCGCGGGCGAAGCCCATCGCCGCCAGGCCGATAGTGCTCTTGCCGGCGCCCGACTCCCCGATCAACCCCAAGACCTCGCCGCGCCGGAGCGTCACGTCGACACCGTGGACGATCTCGTGCCAGACCTCGTCGGCGTAGCCCTCGATACGCAGACCGCGCATCGTCAGAATGACGTCACCCTGCCCGTCGGTCTTGGTCTCGGTGCTCATTCCTTCAACCCGCTCGCCTTGTGCAGGAACCAATCGACGACGAAGTTCACCCCCACCGTCAGCAGCGCGATCGCCGCCGCCGGTATCAGCGGCGTGATATCGCCGAAGGTAATCAGCGTCGCGTTGTCGCGAACCATGCTGCCCCAGTCCGCGGTCGGCGGCTTGATGCCGAGGCCGAGGAAGCTGAGGGCACTGATGAAGAGAAAAACGAAGCAGAAGCGCAAGCCGAACTCGGCCACCAGCGGCGGCATGATGTTGGGCAGGATCTCCCGGCGGATGATCCACAACAGGCCCTCACCGCGCAAATTCGCCGCCTCGACGAACTCCAAGACCACTACGTTCATGGCCACGGCGCGGGCGAGGCGGAAGACGCGGGTCGAATCCAGCACCGCGATGACGAGGATCAGCGACAAGACCGAGGTTCCGAAGATGGTGAGGAGCAGCAGACCGAAGATCAACGAGGGGATCGCCATCAGGACGTCGACCAGACGGCCGAGCGCCTGATCGACCCAGCCCCTGAGGGTGGCGGCCAGCAGGCCCGCGAAGCCGCCCAGAACGAAGGCCAGCACGGTGGTGACGAAGGCGATGCCGACCGTGTTCCGGGCCCCATAGACCAGCCGGGTCAACATATCGCGTCCCAGGTTGTCGGTGCCCATCAGGAACTTGTCGCCCCAGGGATCGTATTCTGAACCGACAATCTCGGTCTCGCCGAAAGGGGCGATGATTGGCGCCGTGGCGGCGATCATGACGTAGATCAAGATCACCACCAACCCGAACCAGGCGGTCGGCGGAGCATGGCGCAGCTCCGTCCAATAGCGGACCAACGCGAACGCACAGACCTGTACCAACGCCAAGCCGAAGAAGGTCGACCATGCCCACTGGCTGAAGAGATCCCAGAAGAGGACACAAATCAGCAGGTACTCGAGCGTCAGCGCGACGATCACCGTATCTCCGGCGGCGCTGCGCGCCATCCGACTCCAATAGACCAGCACCGCGACGCTGTAGGCGTGGATCACCAAGAAGCCCAGGATGGCAGCCCAGGTATCCGCCTGGACGCTCTCCAAGAACAGCACGATGACGAAGAAGTGCACGGCTGCGACCGCGATGCGGCTGACCCAGGGCGAGCTCTGGCCCGCGAAAGCGCTGCCCGTGACGGCCATCGTCATGGCATCACCCCTGTCATCTCGGATGCAGCAGCCGGGGGTTGCTCAGTATCGAGAGCACGTCCGCCAACAGGTTCAGCAGGATATAGGTCATCGCGAAGACCAGGCTGCTGGCCTGCACCACCGGGATGTCGCGCTTGGAGACGGAGTCGACGAGGAGTTGCCCCAAGCCCGGATAGACGAACACCACCTCGACGATGACCACGCCGACGACGAGATAGGCGAGGTTGATGGCGACGACGTTGATGATCGGCGCCAAGGCGTTGGGCAGAGCGTGCTTCAGGATGATCCGCCCCGGCTTCAATCCCTTCAATCGCGCCATCTCGATGTAGGGGCTGGCCAGGAGATTGATGATCGCCGCCCGCGTCATCCGCATCATGTGGGCGACGACCACGAGCGTCAGTGTCAGAGCCGGCAGGATGCAGCGATAGACCCGCTCGGCGAAGCCCAAGTCCTCGCTGATGTTGGAGATCGAAGGGAAGATGCCCAAGTTCACCGCCAGGAACAGGATCAGGATGTAGGCGACGAAGAACTCGGGGAACGAGATCGAGCTCAGCGTCATCACATTGACGGCCCGATCGAAGAGGCTGTTGCGATAGAGGGCGGCGAGGACGCCGAGCGTCAACGCCAGCGGCACCGCGATCACCGCCGCCACGGCGGCCAGGAACAGCGTATTGCCCAATCGGACGCCAAGCAGCTCCGAAATCTCGCGCTTATTGGCGAGCGAACGCCCAAAATCCCCCTGCAGCATGTCGCCGAGCCAGGCGATGTACCGTGTGTGCGGCGGTAAGTCGAGGCCCAGCTCGCGATTGAACGCCGCCACCGTATCGGGTGTTGCAGCTTGACCCAAGATGGCTTCCGCCAGGTTGCCCGGTAGCAATTCGACGCTGAGGAATATGATCAGCGAGACGACGAAGAGGGTGAGGAGACCCAGCGCCAAGCGCTGGGCCACCATTTTCAGGATGTCCGACATGCGTCCGGCCCGGCCGGTCGCCTAGCTCAAGCGAACCACCAGCGCTCGAGGCACTTGAAGCCGTCCATCGACCAGTTGGCCGCCATCTTGTTGTGCTTGACCTTGTCGGCGAGGCCCATGACGTAGTTGGCGAACATGGGCACCAAGACGCCGCCCTCGTTGGCGACGATGGTCTGCATCTCGACGTACAACTGACCACGCGTCTTCTCGTCGAGCTCCGAGCGGGCCTTGAGCAGCAGCTCGTTGAAGCGGTCGTGCTTCCAGAAGCTGTCGTTCCAAGCGGCGTCGGCGGCATAGGCGGTCGAGAACATCCAGTCTTCCGTCGGCCGGCCGCCCCAGTAGACGGCGGTATAGGGCTTCTTCATCCAGACGTTGGACCAGTAGCCGTCGTTGGGCTCGCGCACCACGTTGATGTTGATGCCGGCTTTGGCGGCGTGCTCCTTGTAGAGAACCGCGGCGTCGACGGCACCGGCGAAGGCCGCATCGGCGGCGGACAGGTCCACCTTGAGGCCCTCTTGGCCGGCCTTCTTCAGGTGGAACTTGGCCTTGTCGGGATCGTAGGCACGCTGCGGCAGCGCATCGGCGTGGTAGCGATTGGAGCGACCGATCGGATGATCGTTGCCGAGCACGCCGTGGCCCTTCAGCACCGTCTTCAGTATCGCCTCGCGGTCGATGGCGTACTTCAACGCCAGTCGCACATCGTTGTTGTCGAAGGGCGGCGTGTCGCAGCGCATGCAGAAGGTGTAGTGCTGAGTGCCGCTGGTCTCGACGAGATTGATGCCTTTGCGCCGCTTCAGAAGGTGCGCCGTCTTCAGGTCGACCCGGTCCATGGCGTCGATCTCGCCCGTGGTCAGCGCGTTGGTCCGCGCCGCCACGTCGGCGATGGTGATCATCTCGGCCTCGTCGAAATGGCCCTGCCCCGACTTGAAGAAGTTCGGGTTGCGCTTCAACGCCGTGCGCACGCCAGGCTCGTAGCTGACCAGCGAAAAGGCACCGGTGCCGACGCCAGACTTCCAGTCCACCTCGCCATCCTTGGCCGGCATGATGGCGACGTGATAGTCGCTCATGATGAAGGGCCAGTCGGCGTTTCCGGCGGCAAGGGTCATCGTCACCTTGTCCTTGCCGTCCGCCTTCATCTCGGTGATCGGCTCGAGCAGCGTCTTGGCCGCGGACTTGGAATCCTTGCCGCGATGGTGATTGATCGAGGCGACGACGTCGTCGGCATCCAGGCTCTTGCCGCCGTGGAACTCGACCCCCTTGCGCAAATGGAAGGTCCAGACCCGGGCATCGTCGGATACGTCGTAGCGCTCCGCCAGCTCACCCACGAGCTTGCCCTCGTTGTCGACCTCCATGAGGTTGTTGCGCAGGGCGCTTCCCATCACTTGGCTGTAGAGGTTCTCGAAGGTGGCAGGATCGAGGGAGTCGGTGGTCGAGCCGTGACCGAGACCGATGCGGATTTTGCCGCCCTTCTTGGGCGCCGCCAGCGCCGTCGACGACAGAAGCGTGCTCGCCGCCGCCGCGCTGACGCCCATCGCGGTGGCACCGGCCATGAAGTCACGACGATTGAGCTTTCCTTGCTTGAGCAAGCGTTCCAGTTCTTTGATGTTCCTCATAATCTTGCGTCCGTCCCTGTTTGGTTCGATTTTTTCACGCTCGAATGTCTTGCCGCCAATGATGCGGCATATCCCCACGTTGCGCAAGGATATGGCTCCCCCGCGACATGACGATGGTCAAATCGCGACATCTGAGACAGCGTCCCACAAACCCGCGACAGGCCAACGCATCCGTCGGAGAGATTCGTTCGGACGTTGGGATCTTACGATTGCCACTCCATTTGTGATAGAATGCACTTGTACATCGTCAAGTATGGGGTGCCAAACCATGACGACCGAAGCAAAGTGGGCAGGGCCAGCGAGCGTCCTGTTCCGAACACTCGGCAATGAACTTCGACTGCGAATTCTCCATCACCTGATGGAAGGGGAGAAGTCGATCGACGAGCTGACGAGACTGACCGGGGCCAGCCGAACCATCATCCCGACGCAGTTGGCCCGACTACAACGCGACAATCTGGTCAGCTCAAGGCGCGAGGAGAGATATCTCTTCTACTCGCTAACCAGTCGTAAGGTTCCCGGAATGCTGGAAGCGGCGCAACGTACCTTCGCGTCGTAGTCCAACACGTCAGCGCCTTTTGCAACGTTACCGGCCGGACGCGGTCCGGGTTCTGGTCGGGCCGCGGCTGTCGTGGTGGACGAGTTGAAAGGCACACCGGCCGGTAGGCGAAGGCGCCAATCAAGCGATGATCTGGCCGTCGACGCGATGCCGTCGGGGCCAGGTTCGCATGACCGTTCCGCCAGGATGGTCTTGACCTCCGAATGCCTGAGCGTATTCTCGGCGGTCGGTGGCGGCAGGCCAATCGTATCCTGGCACACGACCCGGCACGGCCTCACCGACAATTCGGGCGTGAGAGGCCCTCGACCATTCGATTTGCCTGTTGGGGAAGGGAATCCGGTCCGGTGGCCGGCCCGGTCTTCAAATTCTGCCCTAGGTGTCCAGCCTAGTCCGCAAACGTCCGATTCAGTGCGGATTTGGGCAGGAGGGGAGCTCCACATCGCGCATCAATCCTTGCTTATCCGGGTCGGTCCGGAGCAGTCTGTGACCAATTTGTGACCAAGGCCCCTACCCTGTAAGCGGCGGAGCAAAAATACACCACTGAGGCGGCTGGGATGTCCGGCTGC
>JASLMY010000160.1 GCA_030746295.1 Alphaproteobacteria bacterium
CCGGCAAGGTGATGCGCGGCGGCACGCTGAATAAGGTCCGCCAAAAGGCGGCATAAGATCTGAGGGGAGCATTGCCATGACGGAGATCACCGTCGAGCAACAGACCGAGCGGCTTTGGGACTACGTCAAGGGTTTCCACGCCGTCCACCTGATCGATACCGGCGTCAAGCTGGGCCTGTTCCAAAGCCTGGACGAGGCCGAGGCCGGCCTGACGCCCGAGGCCTTGGCCGAGGCGCACGGCCTGCACGCGCCCTATGTCAGAGTATGGTGCCAGACCGCCTGCGCCTATCACCTGTTGGACCCGGCGGCCGACGGCGCCTTCGCCTTGGCGCCGCACCTTGAGCAACTGCTGGTTCAGATGGGCAACCCGCGCAATCTCGGCGCCTACTTCCGGGGCTGCGTCGACTTCCTGGGCGCCGACATGAGCCGCTATCCGGAGTTCTTCAAGTCGGGCGGCACCTACACCTTCCAAGAGCACGGGCTCGAATTCAGCCAGACTATCGCCGATACCACGGCCGGCTTGCAGGCCGCCGTGGCCAGGCACTTCCTACCCTCGGTGCCGGGTGTCCGGGAGGTGCTGGAGGGTGGCGGCGCCGTCCTCGACATGGGCTGCGGCGGCGGCAATCTGATGCTGCAGATCGCCAAGGCCTTTGCCGAGTGCCGCTGCGTCGGCGTCGACGTCGATGCGCACGGCATCACGCTCGCGACCGGCGCCATCGCCGAGGCGGGGCTGGCCGACCGGGTCAGCGCCGAGCACACCGACGGCGGCGAGATCGGGCACGAGAACGAGTTCGACGTCTGTACCCTCTTCGAGGTGCTGCACGAGCTGCCGATGGCGGTGCGCGCGCAGGTGATGGCGAACGCGCACCGGGCCTTGAAGCCTGGCGGCACGCTCTTCATCCTCGACGAGACCTATCCCTCGGTGCCCGAGGACCTGCGCCGGCCCGAATACGCCTTCTCGGTGCAGACCGCCTATAACGAGCTGATTTGGGGCAACGTCGTGCCGACCAAGGAGGACCAGGAGAGCCTCTTGGGCGAAGCCGGATTCACCGACCTCCAACGCGGCGAGGTCGGCGGCCTCTTCACCCTGCTGACCGCCAAGAAGCCGGGCTGAGGGTACTCGCGCCGCGTCAAGGGACGCGACCGAAAGGTTAGCGGGGGACGTGCCCCGCGACCGCGAGAAACGCGACGACGAGCGCCACGAGGCAGCCCTCGATAACCGTCGCGACGACAAGCGACGGGCGCCACCTAGGCGCAACCGCCTCCGAATTGCTATCGAAATCTTAAGTATCTACATTGTTAGCTAGAACCGGGAGCATCCGGGGATGATCGGATTAATGTGCCTAAAAACCAGACAATGAATACGCAACAGGTTGCCTCGCGCGGCGAGATTCTCGACCGGCTGCTCGAGACCACGCAGGAGGGGTTCTGGTACATCGACAATCAGGCGCTGACCCTCGACGTCAACCCGGCGATGTGCGAGATCCTGGGCCGACCGCGCGACGAGATCATTGGCCGGTCGATCTACGATTTCGTCGACCAAGCCAACGCCGACATCTTCCGCCAAGAGATCGCGGCGCGTGGAGAGGGCAAGCGCGGTAGTTACGAGATCGCGCTCTGCCGGCCGAATGGCACCAATGTTCCTTGCGTCAACAACGCCACGGCGGTTCTTGACGACGCGGGGCGGAAGGTCGCGTCCATCGGGCTCTGGACGGACATCTCGGACCTGAAGAAAGCCGAAGAGAGAGCGCAACGGTCGCACGCGCAGCTCGTCGATGCGATCGAATCGCTGCCCGACGGCGTCGCCATGTTCGATGCCGACGAGCGGTTGGTGCTGTGCAACACCATGTATCACGAGCTCCATCCGTTGGTCAGGGACGTCATGGTCCCGGGCGCCCGCTTCGAGGAGATCATCCGCACCGCCGCGGAGCGCGGCCAACACGTCGAGGTGCGAGACCGCGACGAGACCTGGATCACCGAGCGCCTGGAGGCCTTCCGCAACCCGGGCGAGCCGTTCGAGCAGGCGTTTCAAGACGGCCGCTGGCGGCGCGTCTACGAGCGGAAAATGGCGGACGGCGGCAGGATAGGCGTCCGTACCGACATCACCGAGTTGAAGCGACGGGAGCGCCAACTCCAAAACAGCGAGCAACGCCTGAACGACTATCTGGAGGCCTCCTCCGACTGGTATTGGGAGATGGATCCCGATTGCCGTTTTTCCTTCTTCTCCGATCGATTTGAGGAGGTCACCGGGGTCGCGCCGTCACTGCTGCTCGGCAAGACTCGGGAGGAGACCGGCATCCAGGACGTCGAACCGACCGCCTGGCAAGAGCATTTGAACAACCTGGCCGCGCGACGATCGTTCCGCGACTTTCGCCATCGCCGCACGCGCGCCGACGGCAGCGTCGTCACCCTGTCGATCAACGGCAAGGCGATCTTCGATTCCGAAGGGGTCTTCCAAGGCTATCGCGGCACCGGTCGCGACATCACCGACCTCGTCACCGCGGAACGGCAGGCTGATCAGGCGGAGGCCCTTTTGAAAAGTGCCGTCGAAGGCCTGTCCGAGCTCTTCGTTCTTTGGGATCGGGACGACCGGTTGGTCCTCTGCAACGGCGTCTTTCGCGAGATCAACGCCGCAATCGTCGAGTTCACCGAGCCCGGAACGCCGCTCGAAGCGCACCTCAGAGCCGGCATCGAGCGGGGTCTCTTTCCCGAGTCGGAAGGCCGGGAAGAGAAATGGCTAGCGGAACGCATCGCGCGCCACCGCGAGGCGGGCCCTCCCTTCGAGACCAGGCGACAGGATGGGCGCTGGCTGCTGATCAACGGCCAGCGAATGCCCGACGGCAGCAACGTCACCGTCGGCATGGACATCACCCAGCGAAAACTGTCCGAGGAGGCTCTGCGCCTTTCGCATGACGAGCTGGAGGAGCGGGTACGGCTCAGGACCGCCGAGCTGGAAGAGGTCAACCGCGACCTCAAGGAGAGCGAGGCCCGCTTGCAGGATTATGCCGAGGCCTCGGCCGACTGGTTTTGGGAGATGGATCGGGATCTGCGCTTCACCTACATGTCGCCCAACATAGAGCGTGTCGTCGGCCTGCCGCCCGAATGGCACTACGGCAAGACGCGGCAGGACATCCTCAGCGACGAATTCGACCCCGAGGCCTGGGAAGCGCATTGCGAAACCCTGCGGCGGCACGAGCCGTTCCGGGATTTCGTCTTCTGCCGCACCCGCAGCAACGCCGAGCTCTGCTGGCATAGCACGAGCGGTGTCCCGGTCTTCGACCAGGACGGTGAATTCCAGAGCTACCGGGGCTCGGGGCGCGACATAACCAACCTCAAGGCCGCCGAGGAGGCGCTCCGCGAGCGGCAAACCCTGTTGAACGCGGTGGTCGAGAATGTGCCCGTTTCGCTTTGCCTGAAAGACCGAGAGGGCCGCTTCACTCTGGTCAGTCCCGGCTTCGAGCGCCTGCACGGGGTCACCTCGGCAGAAGTCCTGGGCAAGACGTTCTTCGACATCTTGCCCCACGAAGTCGCCGCCGATGCGGCCGCCGAGGACCGCCAGGTCATAGAGAGCGGCCGGTCCCTGCACACGGACTACACTTGGCCGACGCATCTGGGCGTCGTGTCCAGCGAACTGATCATCAAGTTTCCGCTGCGCACGCACACCGACGGCCCAATCACCGGTGTCGGCGTCATCGCGCTCGACGTCAGCGAGCGAAAGAAGGCCGAGCTGGCGCTACGGGAGAGCGAAGCGCAAATCCGCCTCATTGCCGACTCGTTGCCTGTGCTGATCGCTTACCTGGATCGCGACCTGAGGTTTCAGTTCGCAAACAAGACGGCGGAGCAATGGTATGGACGGCCGGCCGCCGAGATTGTCGGCCGGACAGCGGCGCAAGTGCTGGGCACGGACATCGAGCGGCAGATGGTGGCCGGAATGAAGGGCGTCATCGCCGGGGAGATCACGACCTTCGAAGCCGACAGGGTCTATCCCGACGGCAAAAACCGAAGCGTATCGGTGACTTACGTGCCCGACTTCGACGACGAGGGTGCGACGCGCGGGTATATCGGCCTGGTCACCGATATTTCCGGCATGCGGCAGCAAGAGGAGATCTTGCGCCGGGCCCAAAAGATGGAAGCGGTGGGACAGCTAACCGGTGGCGTGGCGCACGATTTCAACAATCTCATGGCCATCATCCAAGGCAACATCTCCTATCTCGACAAGAACCTCGATCCCGACAGCCCGTACAAGAAACTGACAGCGCCGGCCTTGCGGGCGGTGAAACGCGGCGCTTCGCTGACCCAACGGCTGCTGGCCTTTTCCAGAAATCAGACGCTTGTTACCGAGACCGTGGACGTCGGCGACATGGTGGCGGAGCTCGGCGAAATGCTTCGCCGCAGCCTCGGCGAAGACCTCACCATCGACATCGAGACCGCGCCCGACTTGTGGCAGTGCCAGGTTGATCCGGGTCAGTTGGAGCAGGCAATCGTGAACTTGGCCAACAACGCCAGAGACGCCATGCCGAAGGGGGGCAAGCTCGGCATCGAGGCGTCGAACAAGCGGCTGAAACATGGCGACGTGGCACGACAACCCGAAGCGCGCGCCGGCGACTACGTCGTGATCTCGGTGAGCGATGATGGCGAAGGCATGCCCCCGAACGTTCGCGACCGGGTCTTAGAGCCCTTCTATACGACCAAGGAAGCGGGCAAGGGCACCGGCCTCGGCCTCTCCATGGTCTACGGCTTCATTCAGCAGACCGGCGGCGACATCAAGATCGAGACCGAGGAAGGTATCGGCACGACGGTCCATCTCTATGTTCCGGCAATGACCAAGGACGAGGCACGGACCGAAAAGGCCGCCGACGCCGTGCCGGGGCACGCGACCGGCGCAACGATCCTTGTCGTCGAGGACGACGACGACCTGCGCGCGATGACCCGAATGTTTCTCGTCGATCTCGGCTACCGGGTCTTGGATGCCGGCACCGGAAAGGAGGCGCTGAAGATCTTCGACGAGAACAGCAACATCGAACTGCTGCTTTCGGACGTCGTCTTGCCCGGCGGCATGAGCGGCCCGGACCTGGCATTCGATGTACGCCGCTCCAAGCCCGACCTGAAGGTCGTCTATATGTCCGGCTATACCGCCGATGCGCTGACCCGGCGCGGCGGTATCGACGCCGATACGGTGCTCATTCGGAAGCCGTTCGACGACCGGATATTGGGCCAACGTCTGCGCGATGCACTCGATCGCAACTGAAGGCGGCGGACTTGCCGCCGTTGTGGCGATGGCCCCACGAGCCTGGACCGCCGAGGCCTAGGCTCGGCTCGGCCTCTCGAGCGCTGCCTCGGGCATGACGTGGATGGCCTCTCGATAGACCGGATCGAAGGTGATCATGTGCGGCGGCGTACCGGCGAAACCTTCCGACTTCAGCTTGCGATAGAACTTTTCCGCATGCCCATAGGTCACCGGGCCCAACGTCTCCGGCAGATCGAAGTGGCTGGTCAGCAGGGAGGAATAGATGCAGCCCGTCATGCATCGGGGCCAGGGATTGATGATCTTCGCCATCCGATCCAGCAGGACCTGAAACTCGCCCTCGCGCCCCGGCGGCGCGGTGACATGGGCCAGCTCGAACGGTGCCGTGCCCTGCAGGCCGCCGGCGATGGTGATCCTGATGTCGCTATCCCGGTCGAGGCGCGCGGCCGCCCGCTCGGTGTCGAACCCGAAGGGAAAGGAATCGTCGACCAACAGCGCGCCCGGCGGCAGGCGATCGATGTCGATGACCAGCGGCGTCGAAGTGGCGGACAGAAAGAGCGAGCAGCGGTCGTAGAGCCACTCGGGCAGGCTGTCGCCCTTTTCGATCGTGATCGCCTCGACCTCGCCCCGCAACTCCGTGCAGACCTGCACCAGCCGGTCCCGCTTTTGGTGAATGTCGACGACATAGACTTTCCTCGGCGAGAACCGCGCGTCCAGCAGCCGCAATATCCCCTCGCCGATCGAGCCGATACCGACGAAGACCACCGATTCGTCGTCGTATGCTCTGTCGGCGGCGGCCAGAATGCTTTCGACGTTGAAGGCGAAGGCGGCGACGACCGCCGCGTGCCCGGAGGTCAGGCCGGGCGAGCCGTCGGCCGCATCGGCTGGCTCCGACCCTCGCACCCCGTCGGCGATGTCCTGCGCGTAGCCGGTGGCCGCGGGGATCATGCCAGTGAACGAGACACAGCGAGCGCCGGCCGAAATTGCCAGTTGGACGCCCTTCCGGGCCGCTTCGACGGTCTTGCCGCGATCCTGGAAGAGCTGCATGTCCACGACGGGGATGAGGATGGTGCCGACGCGCCCGTAGTCGCTGGACCAGACGTGGGTCAACAGCGGTTCCCCGCCCAGGACCTCGTCCGACAACGCCTCGGCCGTCGCCACCTCGCGCGAATGGCGATCGAGGGTCGGACGCTCCGCAGGCAGGGCGATCAGCGACGCGGCGTCGATAGGCGGCAACTCATCCGTGCTCATGTACCGATCCGGAATGCTCGAAGTTCAATCCGCGTTCAATCTAAGTGGCGTCTTCGGAAGCAAGCATTGAGTGAAATCAGCCCGGCCGATGCAATGTTTCGAGACAGGGTGCCGCGGGCTTTGACAACGATCCGATCCCAAGTATGAATCCCTGCCGAATTCATTGGAGGCACATCATGCAAAAGCACATCGTCGCGGTTCTGGCCGGTCTCCTTCTCGCGGGCACGGCGGCCGGCGGGTCGGCCTGGGCGCAAGAGGGCGTCAACGTCGGCA
Organism: Alphaproteobacteria bacterium; assembly: GCA_030746295.1. The sequence continues at coordinate 6,770 of JASLMY010000160.1, forward strand.
TGCTGAAATGCAAGACCATTCCCGGCACTGCGACCACAATGATCATTCATTCGAGCGTCGGGCTCGACTGCGTCTTCGAGACGCCCAACGGCAAGGAGAGCTACAAGGGGGAAAGCGGGATCGGCCTCGGACTCGACCTCAGTTGGGACCGCACCGAGTATATCGCCTACACAGTCCTTTCTGTCTCCAAGGACTACAAGATGGGCAGCCACAGCCTGGCCGGCAAGTTCGTTGGCGCCAAGGCCTCGGCGACCGTAGGCGTCGGTGCCGGCGCCGCGGCGCTGATCGGTGGCGGCGACAAGAACATCTCCCTGCAACCGCTGGCGCTCGAGGGCAGCACCGGCTGGGGCGTCTCCGGCGGTGCCAGCTATCTCTTCCTCGAGCCCGATCCCACCAAGGACAAATAGCCGCGGCAGGGCAAACCGCGAAGTAAACGCCTGAAGGACAATTGCCGGACGTCAGCCGGTCGTCTCGCGCACGCCCTCGAGGTGCGGCGGCACCGGCACGTTGTCGATGAGGCGCGTGCCGGAAAGGCGGGCAGCGGCGAGCAGGCGGGCCGGCCGGTCGGCGCGCGCGAGCAGCGTCAGGTCCCGGGCGTCCGCCAATTCGAAATAGTCGACCGCGTCGAAACCCGCCGTTCGCAGCCGGTCGATTGCGTCGCGAGCCAGCGGCTCGGCCTCGGCGCCGTCCTGCAGGCGCTTCGCGACCTCATGGAGAAGTGCCGCCAGCAGCGGCGCGATCCGTCGTTCAGCGGTGGAGAGATGGACGTTGCGCGAGGACATGGCGAGGCCGTCCGCCTCGCGGACCGTCTCGACCGCCTGGATCCGGGTCGGTATATCGAGGTCCCGCACCATCTTGGCGACCACCAGGTACTGCTGATAGTCCTTCTCGCCGAAATAGGCGACGTCGGCCCCGTCTGCAGCAGAAGCTTGCTGACGACGGTGCTGACGCCGTCGAAATGGCCGGGCCGCTGATGCCCTTCCAGGCAATCGGTCAGGGCCATGACCCCGACCGTGGTGGCGAAGCCGGCCGGATACATCTCCTCGACGCCGGGCGCGAACAACACCTCGCACCCGACCTCGCGCAGCAGCGCCGCGTCGCGGGCCTCGTCGCGCGGATAGGCCGCCAGGTCGCCGGCCTCGTTGAACTGCTTGGGATTGACGAAGAGGGTCGCGATGGTGCGATCGCACTCGGCGATGGAGCGGCGGACCAGGGCCAGGTGACCGTCGTGCAGGCCGCCCATGGTCGGCACCACGCCGACCGCCAGGCCCGAGCGGCGCCAGGCGCCGACGGCCCGCCTCAGCTCGGCCACGGTCCTGACCGTCAGCAGCTCTGCGGACACGCCCGTCTCGCCTCTCCTCTGGCCGTGGCCCTCGGTCACACTACTCCGCCGCCTCGGCCCAGGGGAAGACTTGCGGCCAGCGCGAGGGGTGGCAGCGGATGTAGTTTTCCGAATAGGGCGTCTCGGCGCCCAGGGCCTCGGCTGCGTGCCAGGCCCAGCGCGGGTCGAACATCATGCCGCGCGCCAGCGCCACCATGTCCGCCTGGCCTGCGGCGACGATGGCCTCGGCCTGCTGCGGCTTGGTGATCATGCCCACGGCCATGGTCGGGATGCCGGCCTCCTTCCTGACCTTCTCGGAGAAGGCCACCTGATAGCCGGGACCGAGCGGGATCTGCTGGCTGGGGTCGTTGCCACCAGACGAGACGTCCATGAAGTCGCAGCCGAGCGCCTTCAGCTCCGTCGAGAGAGCGACCGTCTCCTCGGCCGTCCAGCCGCCGTCGATCCAATCGGTGGCCGAGACCCGGACGCCCAGCACGGTGTCCTCGGGCAGGGCCTCGCGAACCGCCTGGAAGACCTCGAGCGGCAGGCGCATCCGGTTCTCGAGGCTGCCGCCGTAGTCGTCCTCGCGCCGATTGGAGAGCGGTGAGAGGAATTCATGCATCAGATAGCCGTGCGCCGCGTGCAGCTCGACCACCCGGAAGCCGATCCGGGCCGCCCGCCGGGCGGCGTCGGCGAAGGCGGCCTTGAGCTCGCCGATCTCCGCCACGGTCAGCGCGTGCGGCATCGGCCAATCGGCGTAAGGCAGCGCCGAGGGCGCCACCGTCTGCCAGCCGCCGGCGGCCGGCCCTATCGGCTGGCCGCCCTCCAGCGGCACCGCCGTCGAGGCCTTGCGACCGGCATGCGCCAGTTGGATGCCCATGGTGACGACGCCGTGCTTGTCGCAGAAGTCGACGACCCGCTTCAGCGCCGCCTCGGTCTCGTCGGAATGCAGGCTGAGGCAGCCGGGGCTGATCCGGCCCTCGGGCACCACGGCGGTCGCCTCGGTGAAGACCAGGCCGGCGGCACCCATGGCATACTGCCCCAGGTGCATCAGGTGCCAATCGGTAGCCATGCCGTCATGGCCCTCGTACTGGCACATCGGTGCCACCACGATGCGGTTCGCCAGCGTCACACCACGCAACGTGATCGGCTGGAACAAGGCACTACTCATACCTAAGACCCTCCTCGGTAATGCTCAAGGCAACGACCGCCCGACATTTCGGTGCGGTCACGTGGCCCTGGTTTTCGCCGATATCGTGGGCGCCGGCAAGCGACGGACTGCGATAGATTAGGAAGACGTCGGTTTGAACCCGACCTCGACAATTCGCTAGTGTCCCGAATCAGAAGTTCGTAGCATTTGTGGCAAGCGCCCGGCGAACTTCTGATTCGATAAGGACACTAGCAACCCTTTGATTGTAGTGTGATTTAAGGATTTGAAATTCCTCACCGTGTCCATCCCAGCATTAGTAGGAATTTCAAATCCACCACACTAGCCTGTGTCCTGAAGTCGATAGATCACAAGGCGAGGATGGAGGATGCCATGGCCGAACTCGACGCCCGGCAACAGGCGACCAAGGATGCGTTCATCGAAAACCGCGGCTACTGGGCCGACTTCTGGGAGCAGCTGCTAGGCCTCAGCCCGGATTTCTTCGAGGCCTACATGGAGCTCTCCTCGCTGCCGTGGAAGAGCGGCGTCCTGGCGCCCAAAGTCAAAGAGTTCATCTACATCGCGATCGACGCCGCCACGACGCACCTCTACAAACCCGGCCTGCGCCTGCACATCCAGAACGCGCTCCGCCACGGCGCCAGCGTCGACGAAATCATGGAGGTGTTGCAGCTGACCAGCAGCCTCGGCATCCACACCTGCACCGTGGGCGTGCCGGTGCTGATCGAGGAGCTGCGCCGCGCCGGGATGGCGGATGACCTGGACGGCGGCACGCTCAGCGAGAGCCAAGCCGCGCTGAAGCAGGACTTCATGGAGAAGCGCGGCTACTGGAACGACTTCCTCGACGGCCTGCTGCAGCTCAGCCCCGAGTTTCTCGCCGCCTACCTGAAGCTCTCCGCCGTGCCCTGGACCACCGGCACGCTCGCGCCGAAGCTGCGCGAGTTCATCTACATCGCCATCGACGCCTCGACGACGCACCTCTACGAGCCCGGCCTCCGCCAGCACATCCGCAACGCGCTCGAACTGGGTGCCACCCGCGAAGAGCTGATGGAGGTGCTGCAACTGACCAGCGTCCTCGGCATTCACAGCATCAGCGAGGGCGTGCCCATGCTGATCGAGGAAGGCAAGGCGGCGGGCGCGCTCGACTGAACCGCGGGCGGGTGCCGCTCAGCCAACGCCTCGCCGACGCAGATAGGCGATCAGATCCATCTCCGGCGTCGGGCTGCCGAGGCCGGAGATGATGTCGGAGGCCTGGCCCCGATGGTGCGTCGCGTGGTTGACGACGTGAGTCAAGATCCAGTCGAGCGGGGTCTCGAAAGGATCTCCCCTGCTGTTGCGATAGATGACGTCGGCAGTCAGAGCGGCCTCGTCACGAACCTCGACGAAGGCGACGAGCCGATCATCCTCGGCCGACATGGCGCGGCGCAGGCCGTCGCGGTCGGTCTCGAGGATCTGGTCGAGGCTTTGAAACCAGCCAAGATCGAGCCCTTCGCAGCGGTCGAGCCAGAGCCGCGTCGCCAGCACGATGTGGTTCAGCGTGCCACCAAGCGAGCCGAAGAAGGCGCCCCGGTCCTGGGCGAAAGCATCGTCCGGCACGGCCTGCACCTTGGCCCAGAGCTGCTCGTCCGCCCAGACGTTGTAGCGCGCCAGGGTCGCCAATCGGCTCTTCATGCGTCGCGCCTAGCTCTCGCCGGGCTGGTACTCGTTCGAGGCGACGACGGCGTCGTGCAGCAGCTCGTCGGTGATCATCCGGGTGAGCTTGGCGACCGCGTCGACCGGATAGCCCGCTGATGATTCGTCGCCGAACTTGCCGGCGGCCACCAGGCCCGCCGCCGCCTCGATGCAACTCCCGATCAGGATCGCCCTGCGGTTATCAGCCATCTCGACCTCCCTTTCTTCGAACCAATGAAATCTTGCAATGATGATAGCAGCAGACCGCCCTCGCCCATCAAGGCCGTGGCCGTCGCCGGCCGGCTTCGGCTACCATGCGATGCAGTGGCCCGTCGGGGCCAAGGACCAGGGGAGGATCTGAGAATGGGTGAGACGGTCAGCTTTGCGTGTCCGGGTGGCGGTAGCGGCTCGGGCCATCTGGCGACGGCGGCAGGCGCCCGCGCCGGGCTAGTCGTCATCCAGGAATGGTGGGGCCTGAACGACCAGATACGCGGCGTCGCCGACCGCTTCGCGGCGGCCGGCTACACGGCACTGGCACCCGACCTCTATGACGGCCGGGTCACCCAAGAGCCCGACGAGGCCAATCACATGATGTCCGGCCTCGACTGGGTCGGCGCCACCGAAGTCGAAGTCCAGGGCGCCGTGCAATATCTGAAGGCGAGCTGCGACAAAGTCGCGGTCATGGGCTTCTGCATGGGCGGAGCACTGACGGTGATCGCCGGCGTCAAGCTGGCCGACTGCGACGCGGCGGTCTGCTATTACGGCATCCCGCCGGTCGAGCAGGCCGACCCGGCCGCCATGCGGGTGCCTTTCCAGGGCCATTTCGCCAATCAGGACGAATGGTGCACGCCAGCCGCCGCGGACGCATTGGAGACGGCGCTGGCCGGCACCGGAGCGGCTTTCGAGATGTACCGCTACGAGGCCCAGCACGGTTTCTTCAACGAGACCGTCGCCGCGCACGACGCGGCTGCTGCCGCCCTGTCGTGGGAGCGCACGCT
>JASLMY010000161.1 GCA_030746295.1 Alphaproteobacteria bacterium
GTGAGGTCGTGCTGGGCGGCCTGCTGGCGAGCGACGTCGTAGAGGTGGCGTAGCCAGGCCATCTCGTCGCGGCCCTCGGTGAAGGTCTCGGCAAAGCCCAGCCGCTCCGCCAGACCGGCGAAGATGTCCCGGTCGTTGCGGGCCTCGCCGACCGGGGCGATCGCCCGGTGCATGGCGACGACAAAGCGGTCGCGGTCGCCGGCGCCGATATCGTTACGCTCCAGCGTCGTCGTAGCGGGCAGCACGATGTCGGCGTGCCGCGCCGTCGCCGTCCACCAGGGCTCGTGCACGACGATGGTCTCCGGCCGCTGCCAGGCGGTGATCAGGCGGTTCAGGTCCTGGTGGTGGTGGAAGGGGTTGCCGCCGGCCCAGTAGACCAGGCGAATGTCAGGGTAGGTACGCCGCTCGCCGTCGAAGTCGTAGCTCGCCCCCGGCTCCAGCAGCATGTCGGCGACGCGGGCGACGGGGATGAAGCTGCCGGTAGCGTTCTCGCCCGGCGGCAGGCGCGGCACCACGATCGGGCCGCGCGGCATGCCGATGCCGGCAATCGAGCCGTAGCCGAGGCCGAAGCCGCCGCCGGCGAGGCCGATCTGGCCCAACATGGCGGCCAGCGTCACCGTCATCCAGAAGGGCTGCTCGCCGTGCTCGCCCCGCTGCAGCGAATAGCTGGCGGTGACCATGGTGCGGTGTGCCGCCATCCGTCGGGCGAGCTCTAGGATCGCTTCGGGCGCGATGCCGGCGATCGCACCGGCCCAGGCGGCGTCCTTGGCCTGACCGTCGGCGCGGCCCATCAGATAGGCCTCGAAACCCTCGTAGCCGACCGTATAGCGAGCCAGGAACTCGGTATCGTGCAGGCCCTCGGCGACCAGCGTGTGGGCCAGGCCCAGCATCAGCGCGGTGTCGGTGTTGGGCCGGGGCGCCAGCCATTCGGGCTCTAGGAACGCCGGCATGTCCTCGCGGTGGGGCGAGACGTTGACGAAGCGGACGCCGGCCTCGCCCGTCTTCCGGAGCCACGGCTCCAGCTCGTGCGTCGCCGCACCCGCCGAGCCGACCTGGTCGTTGCGCACCGGCAGGCCGCCGAAGGCGACGAAGAGCTCGCAGTCCTGGACGATGCCGTCCCAGCTCGTCATGCCGCCGATGGTGGCGCCGAAACTGCCGGTGACATGCGGCAAGATCTGGATCGCGGCGGCGACGGAATAGCTCTGCACGCTGCCGGTGAAGCCGCCCATCATGTTGAGGAAGCGATGCAACTGGGCATTGGCCCGGTGCAGCCGGCCGGCGCTGGCCCAGCCGTAGGAGCCGGCGTAGATCGCGGTGTTGCCGTATTCGCTTCTGACCCGGGCGAGCTCGTCGGCGAGCATGTCCAGGGCCTCGTCCCACGGCACCGGCACGAAGGGCTCGGCCCCGCGCCGCTCGCGCCGGCCGCCGGGGCCTTCCTCCAGCCAACCGGCGCGCACGTAGGGCTGGTCGATCCGGCTCTCGCTGTGGACCGCGTCGGGGATCGACCGCAACAGCTCGGATGGCGCCTCGTCTTGGTCGAAGGGCTCGGTGGCGACGACGCGGCCGGCCTCGACGACGGCCTCGAAGGCGCCCCATAGCGAGCCGTGGTGATGGCGGCTGGCGCTGCCGGTACCGTCGCTCATCTCAATCCCTCCCGCGAACATTCGACACGCCGACCATATAGGCAAACGCGCCCCAGATCACCAGCCGGGTTTCAGAGGCCAGCGATGAAGGCGACCACTTCGGCGATAGCCTCGGACCAGTTCTCGGGCCCCGTCCGCCCGGATTTCTTGCGCGGCACCAGGTCGTGGTTGCCGTCCTCGAGCCAGTGGATTCGGATTGCCGGCGACAGTGAGTAGCGAGCGACGGCTTCTCGTCCACCCATGGGATCGCGGGTTCCCTGCAGGATCAGGCAGGGCGTCTTCAGCTCTTCCAGATGCGCGGTGCGGGTCTTCTCGGGCCGGCCCGGCGGGTGGAAGGGGTAGCCGAGGCAGACGAGGCCCCGGACCCCGGCCGTGTCGGCGACCAGGCTCGCCATCCGCCCGCCCATCGACTTGCCGCCGATGATCAGGCGCTCGGGGGCCAAGTGCTCGATCACTCGGGCCCAAGTCTCCAGCAGTACCGGCTGGCGGTCCGGCGGCCGCTTGGCCCCGCCCGTTCGCCGGCCGGCCATGTAGGGGAACTCGAAGCGGGCGACGCGGATGCCGGCCTTGGCGATGCCTTGCGCGAAGGCGGCCATGAAGGGGCTGTCCATCGGCGCCCCGGCACCGTGCGCCAAGGCCAGCGTCAGGGCGGCGTCTTCCGGCCCGTCGAGCAGCAATTCCGGCATGGCTTCCATCGTCCCTCCGGCCTGAAACGGCGGGTCGAGCCCGCCGGACCCATGATAGTGCAAAAGCGTCTAGACGATGGCCCGGTCGGGGGCGCCCGTGCTATATCCCGGCCTTCGTCTCGACACACGGCGGATGGGTAGGCGCATGCAATCCTCGAATGAAATGTTGCCGATCTCGGTCATCACCGGCTTTCTCGGCTCCGGCAAGACGACGTTGCTGAACCGGCTGCTGCAGCATCCGGGCATGGCCCGGACGGCGGTGGTGATCAACGAGTTCGGCGAGATCGGCCTCGACAACGACCTGGTCGAGAGCGCCGACGACGACGTCATCCTGATGTCGAGCGGCTGCCTTTGCTGCACCATTCGTGGCGACCTGGTGGACACGCTCAGGAACCTTTACATCCGCCGGGCCAAGAACGAGGTCCCGGCCTTCGAGCGCCTGGTGATCGAGACCACCGGCCTCGCCGACCCGGCGCCGATCCTGCACACGCTGATGGCCGACCCGATGCTCGGTACACGCTATCGCCTCGACGGCGTCATCGCCACGGTCGACGCCGTCAACGGCGAGGCAACGCTCGACAACCACTTCGAGTCCGTCAAGCAGGCCGCCGTCGCCGACCGCATCGTCTTGACCAAGTCCGATCTGGCCGAGGACGCGGGCATAAGCCAGTTGACGGGGCGCCTCGCCGACCTCAACCCCGGCGCCGCCGTTGCCCGGGTAGCGCACGGCGAGATCGAGCCGGCGGTGCTGTTCGAGGCCGGCCTCTTCAACCCGGAGACGAAGAGCCTGGACGTGCAGCGCTGGCTCCGCGACGAGGCCTATGAGGCGGCGGAGGGGCACGATCACGGCCATGATCACGGTCACGGCCACGACCATGGCCACGACCACGACGTCAACCGTCACGACGACCGTATCCGCGCCTTCTGCATGACCCTCGACGAGCCGCTGGCCTGGAACTCGATCGCCACCTGGCTCGAGCTCCTGGCCACCTACAGGGGCGAGGACATGCTGCGCGTCAAGGGCATCCTGAACGTCGCCGAGAGCGAAAAGCCGGTAGTGATCCACGGCGTCCAGCACCTCTTCCACCCGCCGGTGCAACTGCCCGAGTGGCCGAGCGAGGACCGCCGCACCCGCATCGTCTTCATCACTCGCGATATGGACCGCGACACCGTCGAGGGCATGCTCGACGCCTTGGGCGATGCCCGCAACGTCAAGGTGGTCTGAGGCGGGGCGAAGACGTGCCGTCCGGGCTTCGGCGCCGACGCGCTTTTTCCCGGCCTCTTGCCTCGCTGAAGAAGATCTCGCCTAGGTGAGGTGACCGTAGACGATCGCCTTGCAAACCTTGGCGAAGGTGCGTTTCGACATGGCGCCGGAAAGGCCATCGCCGCCGACGCGATCCATCAGATTGGCATAGAGGTCGGGGGCTTGCTCGACGAGGTCCGGCAGGTGCCAGGGGAAGCGTGCGAATGCGTGTCTGGCGGTCGACAGCGTATTCTCTATCACTGCCGGCCAATCGCCGCGGTCGACCGCCGCCCGTTCGTAGCGCACCAGCACCTCGGTAATCGCGTTCAACGCCGCCTTGGTCCAGCACGCGCGTTCCGCGTTCGCCGCATGGGTTTCCAAGAGCGCCTCGTCGTCGTCATCCAAGGCGAAGAGGATCTCGAACTTGTCGGTCGTGCCGCCGGCGTAGAGATCGAACACCCGCACGAGAACCGGCGTCAGGCGATTGCCGGCACATGCATCGCCGCCGGGGCAGGTGTCGCAAGAACGCATAGGCCTCTCCTCGACGTGACCATTCCGTTGCCGCCCATCGGAGTCAAAGGCTCGGGCGCTGCCGCCGCGTCCCGCCTACTCGGCCGGTACCTGTGCGGCAGACGGCCCAGGCTCCGGCAAGTGCCTCGGCAACAAAGATACGGCACAAAGGATGACCGCGGCGGACGCCGCCAGGATGTAGAATAGCGCATCGAAACCCCAGTTGTGGTGGACCCAGGCGATCAGGGGCAGGACGCCCGCCAGTACCCCGAAGGTGACGACGTAGCGCGTGCCGTAGATCGATGCCCGCATCTCCGACTTCGCCATCTTGCCGATCATATAGTCGCTGATCGGGATCTGCCCGAACGCGCCGAGCATGAAGCCGAGCGCGACGATCAGCGCGGACCAATCCGACAACCCCGGCATGATCAAGAAGAAAATGATCTGAATGACCAAGACGCCGGAAAAGACGAGCTTTGGGCCGTGGCGATCCAGCAAGCGGCCGACGACCACTTGCGCCAGAGAGGCGATGCCAAAGACGATGAAGGCGAGCCAGCCGACAAGTGTCGCCGTCGGGGCGATGCCACCGAGCCGCTCGTCGATGACCTTTGGCAGCGAGAACGTGGTTCCATGAAAGATGATGCTGGCAACGGCGGCGGTAAAGAAGATGATTATGGTGACCCGGATGAGCAGTGCCCGCCGCTCGGCATCCGTCAAGCCGTCGCTCGCCCCGGGAGACGGCACCGCGACCGAGGCGCTTGCCGCGTTCTTCATGCCGACGCGGTCGCGAAAGATGTAGAGGTACGCAACGCCGATCAGTATCGAAACGAGCCCCGGCAACCAGAACGCCGTACGCCAGCCCGTCTGATCGATCAAGAAGCCCGTCAGCAAGGCAGCGCTGCCGACACCCATATTGCCCCAGACACCGTTGACGGCGATGTCCATGCCCATGGATTTCCCGCCACGCGCGACCAACGCCAGACCGACCGGGTGGTAGATGGCCGCGAACAGGCCGACGAGGAACAGGCCGACGGCGATCTGGAGCGGCGTCTCGGCCATCGATGTCGCAATGGCCGCAAGCCCGATACCGATGAAGAACGCCGTCATCATGCCTTCGCGGCTCCAACGATCGGCGAGCCAACCGGCCGGCAGCGAGAACAGCCCGAAGGCGACATAGCCCGGCGTCGCGTAGGGGATCAGTTCCGCATACGAGAGGCCCCACTCGGTAGCCAGAACCAATGCCGCCACGGTCGCAAAGATCAGGATGAACAGGTGATCGAGGAAGTGCCCGATATTCAAAAAGAGGAAGTGTTTGCGATCTTGCATGGCGTATTTCTTTCTCTCGGGCGTCTTCAAGGTGGGAAGGTGCGCGGCGCCGTCCGAACTTTATCCGAGCATTCTAGCCATGACTGGTTATCGATGTTGCGCCAAAATCCGTCGAGAATCTGCCAAACGTTAGGTTGGCCTGCTCCGCTCGTGCCGGACCTATGAGCCTCTGCCCCGAGCCGCCCGCCTACGCATCGGCCGCCAAGAATTCGCGGATCAGCGGCAGATGCTCTCGCCCCCAGAAGATCTCCCCGTCCAGGACGAAGGTCGGCACGCCGAAGACGCCCCGGCCCTCCGCCTCGCGCTGAAGACGCTCCAGCTCGGCCCGGCCGGGCCCGGCCTGGTAGTCGACAAAGCCATCGGCATCGACGCCGGTTTCCCGCAACAAGGCCGCGACGGCCCTCGGGTCTTCTGCTTCCAGCTCGCGTCGGAAGAACCGCTCGAAAGCCATATCGTGGAACGGCCTGAGCTTGTCCTGGGCTTGCGCGTACAACGTTGCGGTGTTGACCACGCGTGAATCGAAGATCTTGCGCGGCCCGAGAATGGTCAAGCCCTGCCGCCCGGCATAGCGGCGGCAATCCATATAGCTGTACTTGACCCGCCGCCATTGGTGGGCGTTGCGTTCGGCATGCACGACCGCGCCCGTCTCGTCGACCTGAGCCTCGCCGAGATAGGCCGGAATATCCAAGGTATAGGGCCGCCACTCCAAGGCGAGGCCGAAATCCTCGGCGAGCTGGTATGCCGGGCCCACCGCCAGATAGGCGTAGGGACTCTTGTAGTCCGAATAGATCGTCACCGTTGTCGCCATGGCCGCCTCCTGCAATCACGGGCCGCGCAGTCGCCGGAAACGGTAGCACAACGGCAAGTCCGCCGAGAGTGTAGCCCCAGGCCAGCAGAGGTCGAACGCGAACCGTTGCGGACATGCTCCCGAGCCGACACAATCCTTCGGACATCGAATGTGAAGCGAGGCGACGGCCCTAGAACCCGGACGAGCGACATTACAGTGGAGAACTTGGCCCATGACTCCCCGTGAAAGGCTGAAAGCCGTTTGCCGCGGCGAACTCCCCGATCGTGTGCCGTTCTTGCTGCTGCTGCGCGAGTTTGCGCTGAAATACGCGGGCGTTCCGTTCTCGGATGCCTACAAAGACCCCGATGCGTATGTCGGCGCACAACTGAAAGTGCTGCGGGATTTCCGGTTGGACGCCGTGTGCGATCTCTTCGCAACGCCGGCCGTCGATGAAGCCCTCGGGGCCAAAATGGCGATCCCCGACGACGATCCGCCTTGGATTTCGGAGCCGTGCGTGACGACGCACAAGGACTTGGATACGTTCGAACGATTGGACCCGCTCTCCGACGGACGAATGCCGTACCTGTTGGACATAGTTGCGAAGCTGAAGCGTGCCGTGGGGCCGGACGTTCCGGTCGTGGCCTGGCCGTCGCTGCCCTTCCGCACCGCCTGCATGGTGCGCGGCAACGAGCTGATTTATCGAGGCTTCTACCGCGAACCGGACTTCGTCAAGGAAATCATAGAGGCTTGCTTCGAGCCCTGTGTGGCGTACGGAAAGGCCCTCATAGATGCGGGTGCCGACATCATATTTACCTCCAATCCGACGGCCAGCACCAACTGCATTTCCCGGGAGCACTATGAGGAATTCGTCCACGCATCGAGCCGCGACATGCACCGCGCGCTGAAGGCGCACGGCGCCGAGATCGTGATCTTTCATCCCTGTGGTCGGTGGCACGACCGGCTCGACCTCCTCGTCGACGAGGCGGCCGATGTGCTTCACTTCGACAAGGTAGGCATCGACTCTTTCAAATCCGAATTCTCCGAGAAATGCGTCTATATGGGCAACGTCAACACCGTCCAGACGCTGTTGAGCGGGACGGCGAGGGAAGTAAGAGACGAAGCGATAAGCTGTCTCGAGAAAGGTGCCGGCGGCGGCCGGTACATCTTGAGCGCCGACTGCATCGTGCCGAGGGATACGGATCCGGCAAATCTGAACGCCATGGCCGATGCCATCGGAGAGCACGGCAGGTATCATTGAGTTGCCGACTCGCGGTTCGACGCCTGGACTGCCGGCGGAGCGTTTCTTGACCCGTTCCGGAGGCTACCGCCGTTAACCGGGAATTCACCGCGGGCGCCCACAGTGTTCCGATGAGCGAGCCATCGACTGTGTCTTGCCCGGCGGCGACGCGCCGGTCGGGCCGTGCGGCGCTGCTGGTCTGCGGCTGGTGCAACGTCGCCCTGGGCATGGTCGGCGCGGTGGTGCCCGGCATGCCGACGACGGTCTTCTTGCTGATCGCACTCTGGGCCTTTTCCAAGAGCTCTCCGCGCTTTTACGACTGGCTTTATGGGCATCCGCGCTTCGGCCCCTCGCTCCGCGACTGGCGCGACCACCGAGCCGTCTCGGTGCGGGCCAAGTGCTCGGCCATCGTTGTGATGGCTTTGAGCCTGAGCGTGACCCAGACCCTGACGCAGTCCTGGCCGACGACCGCCGTGCTCGGCCTTGTCCTGGCCTCGGTCGGTGCCTGGATCGTCACCCGACCGTCTCGCCCGCTGTCGGGCTGAGAAGACCGTCGGGCGCCGCCACGGCTCACCGATCGTATCGCGAAGCCGCTCCGCGGCGGCCCATGCCAACACGGCATTTCCCCTCTACAATGATGGCGGCCCGAATGACGGCGCCTCGGCGAGGGAGCGAAAGGAGCCACCATGGCGATAGAGGCACAACACCCCGAGCCGGCTGATGCGGCAGCCCGGCGGGCGGTGGCGCCGGTGACGGTCTACACCCTGGACAAATTGCCCGCCTACGACCGGGACTTCTACGAGACCGTGCGCAGCGACATGACCCTCGTCGAAGAAGTGACCGTGCCGCCGCGTGATGCACGGGCCTTCGAGGTCCCGGCCGGGCATCTCTTCCGCATCGTCGAGACCGACGGCCCGCAGGTCGGCGATTTGAACCTTTGGAACGACGGCGACCTGTCGGAGCGCTTCTACAGCGGCAAGACCCGGGCCCTGCACGCGACCCATGTCAGCACCGGGGACAGGCTGTGGAGCAGCTTTCCGCGCTTCCGCCCCATGGCCACGATCACGCACGATACCTTGGACTGGTACGGCATCGACGCTTTCGGCGGCGGCGTCCACGACGTCATCGGCACCCGCTGCGATCCCTACACCAACCACATGCTGACGGGTGGGGACTACCACTATTGCTGTCACTCGAACCTGACCCGCGCCCTGGCGGCGGCGAGGGGCTTGCCGCTGGCCGAGGCGGAGGGCCTTGTCCACGACGTCGTCAACGTCTTCATGTGCACCGGCTACACGCGCGAGACGAACCAGTACTTCATGAAGGCGAGCCCGGCCCGGCCCGGCGACTTCATCGAGCTCTTCGCCGAGATCGACCTCTTGGCGGCGCTCTCCACCTGCCCCGGCGGCGACTGCGGCGCCGAACATTCCAGCGATGCCGCGCCCTGCTATCCGCTGCGGATCGAGATCTATCGGCCGAAGGATGAGCACTTGGCGGACTGGCGGCCGGCCCCGGCGAACGGCTACGGCGGCGGCCACGGGGTTGATTGATCGGCTGGGCCGGGAGGAGTCAGCCTCTGACGCGCACCCCTTGGCCTCAGCCCCAGTATCGTCCGGCGGCGCCCAGAACCACGGTGATCAGGCCCAGCACCAGGTTGACGGTGACGATCTGGCGGATGCGGTTGAGCTCGGCACCGGCGCCAGGCACGTCGCCGGCCTCCAGCAGGCGCTTGAGCCTGGCCCAAGGCGCGAACCAGAGGTGGAGAAAGAGAAGGATCATGACGAGCCCGGTGGCCTGCATCAGATGGACATGCAGGCCGACGGCGGCGAAGCCGCCGAGCTCGAACAGCACCATGGCGTAGCCGGACAGCAGCAGTGCCGCAATCGCGGCCCAGACCCAGGCGAGGAACCGCCCGAGCGTCCGCCGCCAGAGACCGAGCCGGACGGGCGGCTCGAGTTCGGCCGTCGCGGGCCTCAGCGCCATCAGGGCGAAGAACATGCCGCCGACCCAGACCACCGCCGCCAAGATGTGCACCGCTATCAGCACCGACATTCCCATTGGTCCCCTCCCTCGCCGAATCCGCCCGGACGGCCCCAGGTAAACCGAAACGACAGGTCCGTTCAACCGCCCGACGGAGAGCAGGGCTCGGCGATCCTATTTCCCGCGCTTCGGCCTGAGCACGTGCGCGTGGTCGGGGGCGTAGAGGCGGCTGTCCTCGAAGGCTTCCGTGCCGAGGACGCGGCCGACCAGGATCAGGGCGGTGCGGGTGATCTTGGCGGCGCGGACCTTGGCGCGGATGTCGGCGAGCGTGCCGGTGATGATCTGCTCGTCCGGCCAGCTCGCCCGGTAGACGACGGCGACGGGGCAGTCCTGGCCCAGGTGCGGCACGAGCTCGCGGCAGACATGGGCGAGGTTGCGGACCGAGAGGTGGATCGCGAGCGTGGCGCCGCTCGCGGCGAAGCGGGCGAGCGTCTCGCCCTCGGGCATGGCGGAGGCCTTCATCGCCGTCCGGGTCAGCACCACGCTCTGGGCGATGCCGGGCAGCGTCAAGGTGGTCTGAGACAGCGCGAAGAGGAGTCGCCGGAACCTCGGCCCCGGGGCCGCTTGCGCGGCATCCGACCGAGGCGTGTCAGTGACCATGCAGGACGAACCTGTTCTTCCCGCAGGGTTGGTCTCTTCATCGAAGATGCCGGGCGCGCCCGACGGTTCACACAAGACTTCGGGAACGAGCGTCCGAAGTTGTGAAGGGTTCTCGGACTCCCCGTGGTCATGCTCCACACCGGAAGTCCTGCACACAGCGCATCGGCCATCCCCAGCGTATAGCGCCCGAGACAGGCCTAATTTGGACTGGTGGCTTTTGCGCCAAAACTCTGACAAGCAACCGTATAGGACGTACCTATGGCATTCGACGACCTACAAATGGTTCATCTCAATCCAGATATGATCTAGCAGGATCGGTTCCATACCTGTTGGCCTTCTATGGGTCGAGTGCAGAGAACCCACGCGGTCTGTTTGGTTGTGTTCGGCAAGCTTGAGCTTGTCCGCTTCCAGCCATCCGGGCGCACCCGCAGCTTGCAGCGCGTCTACCCATTGGTCGAGCTGACATTTCCAGAAAGTGATATCTCGATCTTGGATATAGCCGATCATTGCCGCGCGCCGGTGAGCCGCAGCGTGATGTCCAGCCTTGAATCGTTGGACACCACCGGCCGAGCCAAATTGGCTGTAGAGATATTCACGCTCGTCGTGTGACCGCCCGGCTGGCGTCGGAAGTCGCTTGCATTCAATCGGCAACAAGGTCTCGTAATGCGAATATTCCCTACTTTCGAGCCATATGATCGATCCAATGGGCGCCACGGCGAGATCGATCGATCTCCGTGCGTCGGTTTCGTCGGGCTCTTCTTGCTTAAATTGGAGAAAGTCCCAACCGGTAGTACGTCGCGTCACACCGTTCAGGTGAGCGCAGAGCTGCGCCGTGAGTCTCGTCTCGCCGGTCTCAACAGGGCGACGAGGGTCATCTCGCCACCCAGGAAGCGTTGAGGCAATGAATTCGACCAAGTTGGATAGCCATTCGCCGGGAAGATGGATGTCGCGGTCGAGTGCGCCAACTTGGGCAGGAGTTGCGCCTTGATCTGCCAGCACCCCTAGAAACCTTGTGCGCGAAGATCTGCGAGGACATCGTCCGCATCGCGAAGCGCGATCGACCGAGTCCAGAAGCGATGACGATCCGGCTTCAGCAAGAACAGGAAACCTTGGTCGTAGAGCCGCGCGATTCTCGTGATGGTGAGGCTCGTGCCACGTCGCTCGCGCAAGAGTGCGTCGAGCTTGCCGCGCAATTGGCCGGCATCCGACCAGTCGACTACACCTTGGCCAAAAACATAAGCCTTGCAGATGGCGCCCGACCATTCTTGGAGCTTGAGCGCCCGTAGCGGCTTGCGGGGGTAGACGGTGTTGATTTGTCCCGCAAATACCTCGTCGAAGGCATAAAGTGCATCCTCCGAAACGTGTCTCATTACAGGAGCATCGGTGCCAAGACGAATGAAGTCGCGCTGATGCTCTACGATGTCATCGGCAATAATCCGCTCGTTTGTGCTGAGATCGAGGTCTTCGTTTTCTTGATATGGAAGAGCATAGGCATCAGCACTAGATATTGCAGTGGCGCGCTGAGTGAATAGACGAGAACTAATTCCGGCAACATAGGCCTTGAGAACCACAGCCTCACGATCAAGCCAATCATTCACCGCTCTAAGTCGATCAACGTCTTCCCTTGGTGCAGCAAAACCAACAATCTCACTTCTGTAAGTCAAATAGTGGTTAGTCCAGAGATCATGGTACAGGTTTTCACGTTCTTTTATCAGCAATAATGGCGGCGTGAATATGTGCGCAGTTCTAGGGCGTTCTATCGGTTGATCAGGTACAGTTTCTATGAGTGCTGAGTCGATGCCG
>JASLMY010000162.1 GCA_030746295.1 Alphaproteobacteria bacterium
GAGTCCCACAAGATGCCCTTGATCGAGCATCTGATCGAGCTGCGCCGCCGCCTCCTCTATTCGATCATCGCCCTGACGATCGCCTTCGCCGGCTGCTACTTCGTCGCCGAGGAGATCTACAACTTCCTGGTCCGGCCACTGGCCGATTTGATGGCAGGGCAAGAGGGCCGGCGGCTGATCTATACCGGCCTGCACGAGGCTTTCTTCACCTACCTCAAGGTCGCGTTCTTCGGTGCCGTCTGCATCACCTTTCCGATCGTCGCCGGGCAGCTCTGGGCCTTCGTCGCCCCAGGTCTCTATAAGAACGAGAAGCGGGCCTTCCTGCCCTTCCTGTTCGCCACCCCCGTCCTGTTCACGCTCGGTGCCGCGCTGGTCTACTACCTGATCTTCCCGCTGGCCTGGCAATTCTTCTTGAGCTTCGAGACGACCGGTGGCGAGGGCACCTTGCCGATCCAGCTCGAGGCCAAGGTGAACGAATACCTCTCCCTGGTGATGAAGCTGATTATCGCCTTCGGGCTGTCGTTTCAACTTCCCGTAATACTGATGCTGATGGCCCGGGTCGGCCTGGTGACCTCCGAGGGGCTGGCGCGGAAGCGGAAATACGCCATCGTCATCACCTTCCTGGTCGCGGCCTTTCTGACCCCTCCGGACCTGATCAGCCAGGTCGGTCTCGGCCTGCCGATCCTGTTGCTCTACGAGGGCTCGATCCTGGCGATCAAGATAGTGGAGCGTCGCCGCCGCGCCCGCGAGGCCTCGGCCGCCGACTGAGGCAAGTCCTCTTACATCCCCAACGCCACGTCGATGGCGGCCTTCGCGGCATGCATGCCGGCATCGGCGGCCTGTCGTTGTAGGCGGCTGAGTTCCTCCTCCAGCCCGCCGTCGCCGCGCCCGTGCGCCTCCAGCACCCGCGCTCGGGCGGCGACGAAGTCGCTCCACGGTACCGGCTCGGGCCGGGCATAGTCCTCCAGCGCCGTCGCATAGCGCTCAGCCGCGTTCCAGTCGCGGTCGCGCAGCGCCACTTCGATGGCGCGAGGATAGAAGGCGAAGTAGTTATGGCCGACGCAGTCGCCGGCCAGCAGTTGCTCGCCCTCGGCCAGCGCGGCGCGGGACAGTGCGATGTCGTCGGCGACGAGCGCCAGCGTTCCCAGCACCCAAGGGCCCAGGAAGCCGATACCGGTCTCGCGCGCAATCTCCAGCGCCGCCTCCAGCATCGCCACGCTCTCGGCACGGTAGCCCTGGCGGAGGTAGCGGGCCTGGGCCAGGTGGATGGTGAGGAAGGGGACGAACCGGTTGGCACCCAGATAGTTGGCGAGATCGAGGCCGCGCTCGGCATTCGCCTCCGCCGCCTCGACCTCGCCGATGATGAGCTGGACCCGAGCCGCGGTCAGCCGCGCCACCATCTCGGCGCGGCGGTGGCCGACCTGTTCCGCCGCCTCGATCGCCTGCTCGGCGCCGTCGCGTGCTGCCGTCATCTCGGTCAGGTAGACCTGGTTCCAGGCCACCATGTACTGGTTGGCGACGGCGATGCGGCCAAAACCGTGCTCTTGGCAGAGATCGATGCAGCGGCGGAAGTAGTCGAGCGAGGTGAGCATCCGCCCCCGGCTGTAGTAGGCGTCGCCGAGGCCGCTCAAGGCCCGAACCTCGCATTCGGGCGAGCCGGCCCGCTCCGCCGCGTCCAGGGCCTTCCGGTGCTCCTCCAGGCAACCGTCGATGTTGCCGAGCGGGAAGTAGAGGTTGCCGCGATAGTAGTGCACGTCGGAGAGCTCTTTGTGGAGGCTCTGCGCGCGGGCCGCCGCCTCGGCGCGCGCCAGTGCGTCGAGGGCCTCGTCGTAGTCGTCGGTGACACGCATGCCGGCGGCGAGGCCGATCCAGGCCCGGCAGCGGTCGGCCTCGTCGTCCGCCGCCTCCAGGGCGTGGCGGTAGACCACGATGGAGTCCGCCGGATGCCCGGTCTCACGCAAGCATTCGCCCTCCAGCATCAGCAGGCGGTGGCGTATCGCCGGTTTCTTGGCGGTGGCCATGCCCCGCTGCACCATTTCCAGCGCCCGTTCGAATCGGTAGAGCCCGACATGGAAGGCCGCGGCCTCGGCGTATGCCGCCGGCGCACCCGGATCCTCGGCCCGGTCCAGGTGCTCGGCGCTGAGCACCAGGTCGCGCTCGCCGAACCACTCGGCGGCGCGGCGGTGCAGCTCGTGGCGTCTGGAGGTCAGCAGCGACGAGTAGACGCCGTCGCGAACCAGCGCGTGTGCGAACAGGAAATCGTCGTCCCGCGGCCGCACCAGGTACTGCTCCACCAACCCGGCACAGGTGTAGTCCGCACTTTCGATCAGGTGGCGCACCAGCTCCAGCGAGAAGCGCTGGCCGATCACGGCGGCGGCCTGCAAGGCCTGCCGGTCCAAAGGCTCCAGGCTATCCATCCGTGCCAGGACGATGCTTTGCACCGAGCCGGGTACGGCCTCGTCGGCGCTCTCGTCCGCGTTTCGCAACAGTTGCTCCAGATAAAGCGGGTTGCCTTCGGCCCGCTCGACGCAGGACATGACGAAGCGATTGTTGAGGTCGAAATACTCACCGGCGAGCGACAGCGCCTCCTCCGGGCGCAGCGGGCCGATGTCCATGGTCAAGAGCGAGGCGCCGTCGGCGGCGCGCCGCCAGTCTTGGTCCAAAGGGTCGCCCTCGATCCGGCTGGTCAGGATCAGCACGGTCGGGCAGTCCTCGGCGATCGCTGCCAGGCTGGCGATATGCGCCAGCACGAGCCACCAGGCCCAATGCAGGTCCTCGATCTTGATCAGCAGCGGCTGGCGGGCACTGAGGTTCTTCGCCAGTTGGGCCAGGGTCTTCTGCTTGCCCAGGTTCCGGTTGGCGTTGTCCATGGCGTCGTAGATCGCCCTCAGACCCGTCGGTTGTGCCAGGTCCAAGAGGTCGTTCAGATAGACGCGGCGGTCGTCCGCCAGCAGGCCGCGCCCGATGGCCGCGTCGGCGGCGCCCTCTCGCGCTTGCGTATCGCTCGCCGCCGACAGCCCCAACATGCTTCGCGTCAGGGCGCGAACGGCGTCCTGGCCGGTGCCGACGCCGAAATCCAGTACCAGCCCGGTATGGCAGGCAAAGCCGGCGGCGGCGGCGATGCCCTCGAATTCCTCGGTCAAGCGCGA
Organism: Alphaproteobacteria bacterium; assembly: GCA_030746295.1. The sequence goes on from JASLMY010000162.1 coordinate 3,150, forward strand.
CTTGCCGATCCCGGCCTCGCCGCGAATGTAGATGGTCTGGCCGCGCCCGGTCTCGCGGCAGTCGTCGATCACGCCGCGGAATTGACGCAACTCGCGGCTCCGGCCCACGAAGGCGTGCCGCTCGGCGCTGCCGCTCTGGAAGGCCAACAGCCGCCAGGCCTTGACCGGCGCGGGCAAACCCTCGATCGCGACCTCGCCCACCGCCTCCGAGCGGAGCTGCGATGCCAGAGCCTGATAGACCGCGTTGGAAAGGAAGGTCTCGCCCGGGCCGGCCAGATCCTGCAGCCGCGAGGCCAAGTTCACCGAATCGCCGGTGACGGTATATTCCTGGTGCGTCTCGCTGCCGACTCCGCTGGCGATCACCTGGCCGCTGGCGATGCCGATATGGACCTCGATCGGCGGCTCGATGTCGCGCACCGCCCGATGGATCTCCAGCGCCGCGCGCACCGCCCGCTCGGCGTCGTTGGAATGGGCGACGGGCGCCCCGAAGACGGCCATGACGGCATCGCCGATGTGCTTGTCGACGACGCCGCCGAAGCTTTGCACGATCCGGTCGACGGTCTCGAAAAAGCGGTTGAGGAGATCCCGGGTCTCCTCCGGGTCGTGTGCGGCCGACAACGCCGTGTAACCGGAGATGTCCGCGAACAGGATCGTCGCCTGGCGCCGCTCGGCCTCGCCCGCTGTGGCCCCGTCGGCGATCGCCGCCAGCAGCTTGCGCCGATGCCCGAGCGCCGCGACCCCCAGTTCCTTGAGGTCTCCGTCGCTCAAGAGCGCCAGGGCCTCGGCGTCGATGGCATTGCCCTGGAAGCTCTCCGCATACTGCTCCAGGCCCAGCCCGCGAAGCCAGCTCGAGACGTTCATCGTGTAACCCCGGTCCAGAGAATCGCCCAGTACGCGGCGATGCGCTGCCGTTTCCCCTGCGCGAGCCGCCACTCTATCGCGGCGGCCGAGGCCGGCCAAGCACTCGCCACCGGATGAGAGTCTCGCTGCGGCCGGCGCCGGGTGGACGCACGCGGGAGGGCGGCGTATATAGGGCCCGCCTTTCCACGCCGGCTTGGGGCCGGCTCAGATGATGTCAGCACCGGCCGCGCCCTCATGTTCGATATCCGCTGGATCCGCGAGAACCCGGAAGCCTTCGACGAAGGCTTGGATAAGCGCGGCTTGCCGCCGCAGGCGGCCGAGCTGATCGCCCTCGATGTCGAGCGCCGTGCCGTGCAGACCCGGCTGCAGGAGGTGCAGACGCGACGCAACGAGGTCTCCAAGCTGATCGGCCAGGCCCGTGCCGCGGGCGACGACGCCGAGGCCCTGATCGCCGAGACGGCTGAGATCAAAGAGCGCCTGCAGGAAGGCGAGAGCGAGACCAAGGCCTTGGCCGAACGGCTGGACGGCATCCTCGCCGGGCTGCCCAACCTGCCGGCGGCGGACGTGCCGGAGGGCGCCGACGAGAGTGCCAATATCGAACTTCGCCGCCACGGCACCGCGCCAGAGCTCGACTTCGAGCCCAAGCAGCATTTCGAGCTCGGCGAGGCCTTGGGCGATATGGATTTCGAGACCGCGGCCCGACTGTCGGGCGCGCGCTTCGTCGTCCTCTCCGGGCCTTTGGCCAAGCTGGAACGGGCGCTCGCCGCCTTCATGCTGGACATCCACACCGGCGAATTCGGCTATCGCGAGATCGAGCCGCCTTTGCTGGTGCGTCCCCATACCGCCTTCGGCACCGGCAACCTGCCGAAGTTCGAAGAAGACCTCTTCCAGACCACCGACGGCTTTTACCTCATTCCGACGGCCGAGATGCCGCTCACCAACCTGGTCCGCGAGCGACTGCTGGACGAGGCCGAGCTGCCGCTGCGCTTCACCGCCTACACGCCCTGTTTTCGATCCGAGGCTGGCTCGGCCGGCAAGGACACCCGCGGCATGATCCGCCAGCACCAGTTCACCAAGGTCGAGCTGGTCTCGATCACCGCGGCCGAGCAATCGGTGGCCGAGCACGAGCGGATGACGAACTGCGCCGAGGAGGTCCTGAAACGCCTCGGCCTGCATTACCGCCTGGTCGTGCTGAGCAGCGGCGACATGGGGGCGGCGGCCCGTAAGACCTACGACATCGAGGTCTGGCTGCCGGGGCAGGGGGCCTATCGCGAGATCTCCAGCTGTTCCAATTGCGGCGACTACCAGGCTCGGCGGATGAGCGCGCGCTACCGTCCCGAGGGCCAGAAGGGGACCCGCTTCGTGCACACGCTCAACGGCTCGGCGCTGGCTGTCGGACGGACCCTGGTCGCGGTGCTCGAGAACTACCAGCAGGCTGACGGCTCGATCCGGGTTCCCGAGGCGCTCCGGCCCTATATGGGCGGCCTCGAGCTGATCGCGGCGGCCGCCTGATGCCGATGCTCGATCTCGACAAGGCCCGCATCCTGGTCACCAACGACGACGGCATCCATGCGCCGGGCCTGAAGGTGATGGAGAAGATCGCCAAGGCGCTGGCCAAGGACGTCTGGGTGGTGGCGCCCGAATACGAGCAGAGCGGGGCCTCGCACTCGCTAACCTTGAGCGACCCGCTGAGGGTGCGGCAAGTCTCGCGCCGACGCTATGCGGTGCGCGGCACGCCGACCGACTGCGTCATGATGGGGGTGCACGAGCTGCTGGTGGACCGGCGCCCGGACCTGATCCTCTCGGGCGTCAACCGGGGCGGCAACTTGGGCGAGGACGTGACCTATTCCGGCACCATAGCGGCGGCCATGGAAGGCACGCTGGTGAAGATCCCCTCGATCGCCCTCAGCCAAAGCCTGACCACGGGCCACCCGCCGAAATGGTCGACGGCCGAGCATCACGGCGCCGACGTAGTCCGCCGTCTGGTCGCCGCCGGCTGGCACGAGGACGTGCTGATCAACGTCAACTTCCCCGACGTGGTCCATGGCTCGGTCAAGGGACTGGCGGTCTGCCGCCAGGGGCGCCGCGACTTCAAGGACCTGGCCATCGACGCCCGCGTCGATGCTCGCGGCCAACCGTACTATTGGCTCGGCTTCCGCCGCCACGAGGAAGAGCACGGCCACGATACCGACCTCGCCGCCGTCGACAACGGCTGGATCGCGGTGACGCCATTGCAACTCGACCTGACCGATACCGAGTCGTTGAAATCACTCGAGGCCGGGCTGACGTGAACCTGGAGGAACAGCGCATCAGCCTGATCATGGAGTTGCGCCGCGAGGGTATCGTCGACACGAGCGTCCTCTCCGCCCTCGAGCGGGTGCCCCGCGAGCGCTTCGTGCCGCCGGCGCTGATCAACCAGGCTTACGAGAACGCCGCCCTGCCGCTTTCCCAAGGCCAGACCATCAGCCAGCCCTTCGTCGTCGCCTACATGACCGAGGCGCTGCAGGTCGGCGAGCGGATGAAGGTTCTCGAGGTCGGCACCGGCTCCGGCTACCAGGCCGCCGTGCTGGCCGCACTCTGCCGGCGGGTCTACACCGTCGAGCGCCATCGGGCCCTGCTGAAGGAAGCCGAGGCGCGGTTTCAAGACCTCGGTCTCCACAACATCACGACGCGGCTCGGCGACGGCGGCAAGGGCTGGCCGGAACAGGCGCCCTTCGAGCGCATCCTGGTTACGGCGGCGGCCGAGACAGTGCCGGAGACGCTTTGCATGCAGCTCGGCGACGGCGGCATTCTGGTGGCCCCGGTCGGTGGCCGAGCCTCGCAGGAGATCTGGCGCGTTCGCCGCCAGGGCGATGCGCTGGAGAGCGAGCGCCTGCTGCCGGTCCGCTTCGTGCCCCTGGTCGAGGGCCTGCCGGAATAGGCTCGGCGCCACCGCCATTGTGGTGGCGGGCCGCGATTCCTACATTTGTCGACATGATGGTGTCGGCGAGTCGTGCTCGGAGGTTCGGGATCCTGATCGGGTTCCTGGCGCTACTTCACGTCGCCGCCTGCTCCAATCCCCGACCGGCGCCGGTGGAATACCGGCAGACGCCTCAGACCACGGTGCCGGCCGACGGTATTCACGTAGTCGCTGCCGGCGAGACGGTCTATCGGGTGGCGCGCCGCTACCGGGTGCCGATTCCCGAGCTCGTCGCCCTGAACGATCTGGCGCCGCCTTACCGTCTCTTGCCGGGGCAGCGATTGGCGCTGCCGGCGCCGCGCCATCACATCGTCGCCGCCGGCGAGACCGTCTACGGCATCTCGCGCCGCTACCGGAGCGACGTCCGCACCCTCGTCCTCGCCAACGACATCGCCCCGCCTTATACGATCCAAATCGGCCAGCGCCTGCGCCTGCCGGCGAAACGCCCGACCAAGATCGCCGCCGCGGCCCAAAGCGCTATCGACGGCAAGCCCGCGACCGCGCCGAGACCCGAGAGCAAGCCGTCCGCGTCCCGGGCGCGCCCCGCCATCCGGCCGGCCGCGAAGCCGAAACGAAAGGCCGCGCGGCTGCCGAAACCGCCGCCCCGGACCGCGTCACGCTTCGCATGGCCGATCAAGGGGCGCGTGCTGTCGCGCTTCGGACCCAAGCGCAACGGCCTGCACAACGACGGCATCAACATCTCGGCCGCTCGTGGCACGCCGGTGCGGGCCGCCGAAAGCGGTGTCGTCGTCTACGTCGGCACCGAGCTTCGAGGCTTCGGCAATCTCTTGTTGCTGCGCCACGCCGGGGGCTGGATGACGGCCTATGCCCACGTCGACAAGGTGGCGGTCCGGGCCGGCCAGACCGTGCGCCGGGGCCAGGTCGTGGCCCGTGTCGGCAGCTCCGGCGGCGTCGACCGGCCGCAGCTCCATTTCGAGATCCGCAAGGGCCGCAGCGCCGTCAACCCGACCCGCTATCTCGGCCGCGCCGCCTGAGTAAGGCCGAAAGTCAGAGGCGGACGCCGCGCCGGCCGGCTAGGTCCTGGACGAACTGCCAGGCGACGCGGCCGTTGCGGGCGCCGCGGGTCACCGACCACTCGATCGCCTCGGCCTTCAGGGTCGCCGCATCGACGTCGATGCCGTGGTGGCCGCAGTAGCCCCGGATCATCTCCAGGTATTCGTCTTGGTTGCAGTTGTGAAAGCCGAGCCAGAGCCCGAAACGGTCGGAGAGCGAGACCTTCTCCTCCACCGCCTCCGACGGGTTGATGGCGGTCGAGCGCTCGTTCTCCATCATGTCACGCGGCATCAGGTGACGGCGGTTCGAGGTGGCGTAGAAGATAACGTTGTCGGGCCGGCCCTCGATGCCGCCCTCCAGCACCGCCTTCAGCGACTTGTAGCTGGTGTCGTCGCCGTCGAAGGAGAGGTCGTCGCAAAACAACAAACAGGCCTGCTTCCTGGTCTCGCGCAACACCTTCAAGAGGCGTGGCAGCGAGGGGATGTCCTCGCGGTGGATCTCCACCAGCTTCAGCCGGTCCGAGGCTTCCGCCGCGACCAGGGCGTGCACCGCCTTCACGAGGCTGCTCTTGCCCATGCCCCTCGCACCCCACAGCAGCGCGTTGTTGGCCGGCAGGCCCTTGGCGAAGCGCCGCGTGTTCTCGATCAAGATGTCGCGATTGCGGTCGACCGCCTTCAAGAGGTCGATGTCGACCCGATTGACGGTGGCGACCGCTTCCAGGTACTCGCCATCCGCATGCCAGATGAAGGCGTCGGCAGCTCCCAGGTCGGCGCTCGGCGGCGTCGGCGGGGCGATGCGCTCCAGCGCCTCGGCGACGCGCGACAGCAGCTTCTCGACATCGGGGCTATCGGCGGTCATCGAATTCGGGTGCGTCCTGTTGACAAGCCGACCCGCGGCGCGGTTTAAGGGCGGCGCGAACCTAGCACACCTCGGTTCGCGGTCAACCGCGGCCGCGAGAGGCGCCGTGGGCACCCGCTTGCTCAGTTTTCAAAGCCGTTGGTGGCGGCTATAGTCGCGCCGCCCAGCCGGAGCATATTTGGAGCGATCGTCATGTTCATTTCCACCGCATACGCGCAAACAGGCGGCGGGGCCGGCGGCTTCGACATCATCTCCCTGATGCCGCTGGTCCTGATCTTCGTAATCTTCTGGTTCTTCCTGATCCGGCCGCAGCAACGCAAGGCCAAAGAGCACCGCGAGATGGTGTCGGCGCTGAAGCGCAACGACCAAGTGCTGACCGCCGGCGGAATCTTCGGCCGCGTGACCAAGCTGATCGACGACACCATGGTCCAGGTCGAGATCGCCGACAACGTCCGCGTCCGCGTCGCCCGCTCGACCATCAGCGAGGTGATGAGCCGCACCGGCAGCGCCAAGGCCGCACCGTCAAAGCAGGAATCGAAGGCCGAGCAAAAGGATGACGGCGACGGCGACGGCGAGGAGCAGAAGGAAACGGCCAAGGCGCCGGCCGGCGAGGAGAGCGGCAAGAAATCCATGTTCAGCTTCGGCTCCAAGAAATAGGAGCGCCGAGCCGGCACCATGCTCTATTTCGCCCGCTGGAAGATTGCCATCGTGGCCCTGATCTGCCTGGCCGGCCTCGCCTTCACGGGGCCGAACTTCGTTGCCGAGCAGACCGCCGAGGGCTTGCCCGACTGGCTGCCGCACAACCAGATCAACCTCGGCCTCGACCTGCAGGGCGGCTCGCACATCCTGCTCCAGGTCGACGTCGGCGCGGTCGTCAAGGAACGCCTCGAAAGCATTGTCGACGCCATTCGCGGCGAGCTTCGGGCCAAGCGGATCGGCTACCGCGGCCTCGGTGTCAAGCAGGGTTTCGCCGGCCTGGAGGTGCGCAAGGCAGAAGACCTGGAGCCGGCGATGGAGCTGATCCGTGGTCTCTCGGCGCCGCTCGCCTTCAACCCTCTGAGCGGTGTCGGCGGCGGTCGCGACATCGAGGTCTCCAATCCCGCCGGCAACCGGATCGAAGTCGTGCTGACCGAGGGTGCGATCGAGGAACGCAAGCGCTCGGCGCTGGAGCAATCGGTCGAGATCATCCGCCGCCGCATCGACGAGCTGGGCACCCGCGAGCCCACGATCCAGCGTCAGGGCGAGGACCGGATCCTGGTGCAGTTGCCGGGCGAGCAGAATCCTGAGCGGGTCAAGCGGCTCTTGGGCAAGACCGCAAAGCTGGTCTTCCGCATGGTCGATCAGACGACGACCGCGAGCCAGGTCCAGCAAGGCGTGCGGGTGCCGCCGGGCTCGGAACTCCTGGAATCCGACGAGCGCCAGCCGGACGGCTCGCCGGTCTTCCACGAGGTCGTCCGCAAGCGCGTCATGGTCAGCGGCGAGACCCTGGTGGACGCCCAGCCGACCACCGACAGTCGCAACGGCCAGCCGGTGGTCAGCTTCCGCTTCGATGCCGCCGGCGCCAAGCGCTTCGGCAAGGCGACGCAAGAGAACGTCAACCGCCGCTTCGCCATCGTGCTCGACAACCGGGTGGTCTCCGCCCCCCGCATCCTGGAGCCGATCCTGGGCGGCAGCGGCCAGATCAGCGGCAACTTCACCTTCCAAGAGGTCAGCGACCTGGCCCTGCTGCTGCGCGCCGGCGCCCTGCCGGCGCCGCTGAAGATTTTGGAGGAGCGGACCGTCGGCCCGACCCTCGGCGCCGACTCGGTCCGGGCCGGCAAGATCGCCAGCGTCATCGGCTTCATTCTGGTGATGGTCTTCATGTTCTTGGCCTATGGCCTCTTCGGCCTCGCCGCAAACCTGGCCTTGCTGGTCAACATGGGTCTGATCGTCGGCGCCCTCTCGGCCTTGCAGGCGACGCTGACGCTGCCCGGCATCGCCGGCATCGTGCTTACCATCGGCATGGCAGTGGACGCCAACGTCCTCGTTTTCGAGCGCATCCGCGAGGAGGTCCGCGTCGGCAAGAGCCCGATCAACGCCATGGATACCGGCTACCGGCGCGTCTTCTGGACGATCTTCGATGCCAACCTCACCACCCTGATCGCCGGCGTTATCCTGTTCGCCGTCGGCTCCGGCCCGATCAAGGGCTTCTCGGTCACCCTTTGCATCGGCATCGTCACCTCGGTCTTCACCGCCTTTCTGCTGACGCGGATGTTCCTGGCCGCCTGGTTTTGGCGCGCCCGGCCGCAAGTCTTGCCGATCTGAGGGACGGTAAAGATGCGACCCATTCACCTAATACCGGCGAACACGAACGTCGCCTTCATGGCCTGGCGCCGGTTGGCGATGTCCGTCTCGCTGGTCCTGGTCCTGTTCTCGGCCGTGCTCGCCTTTTACCCCGGCCTCAACTTCGGCATCGACTTCAAGGGTGGCGTCCTGATGGAGGTCCGCCTGCCGGCGCCGGCCAATCTAGGCGAGATGCGCGGAACCTTGGGCCAGCTCGGGCTCGGCGAGGTCGCCTTGCAGGAGCTCGATCAGCCGACCGACGTCCTGATCCGGGTGGAGCGCCAACCGGGCGACGCCGAGGCGCAGAACGTGGCCGTGCAAGCCGTCCGCGGTGCCTTGGGCGAGAGCGTCGACTACCGCCGGGTCGAGTTCGTCGGCCCCGCGGTCAGCGGCGAATTGATCGAGGCCGGGACGGTGGCGGTGGCATTGGCCGTAGCGCTGATGCTGGTCTACATCTGGTTCCGCTTCGAATGGCACTTCGGCGCCGGGGCTGTGATCGCGCTATTGCACGACGTGCTGCTCAGCATCGGCATGTTCGCGGTGACCCAGCTCGAGTTCAACCTGTCGACCATCGCCGCACTGCTGACCATCGTC
>JASLMY010000163.1 GCA_030746295.1 Alphaproteobacteria bacterium
CGCTCCGCTTGCTGTCGAGAACCGTGGAGAGCACGTTGTCGATCAACGTCATGCGGTGAAAGATGCGGGGCACCTGGAAGGTCCGGCCGATGCCGGCGTGGGCGATGTCGTGCGGGGTTTTCCTGGTGATGTCCCGGCCGTCCAGGACGACGCGGCCGGCATCGCTTCGATAGAGGCCGTTGACGCAGTTCATCACCGTCGTCTTGCCGGCGCCGTTGATGCCGATCATGCCGAGGATCGTGTTCCGGGGCACCTCGAAGGAAAGGTTGTCGACGGCGACCAAGCCGCCGAACCGCTTCGTCAGATCGCTGACCTGGAGCATCGCCTCCGTCATCTCGATTCGAGCTTTCCGAAGAGGCCCCGCGGGCGCAGGAAGATCACCAGGATCAGGATGCTGAAGCCGACGATCGGGGACATCGCCTGCGGCATGAAGACGATCGACATCTGCTCGGTCAGGCCGAAGATGATGCCGCCGACGATGGCGCCGATCGGATGGCCGAGGCCGCCGAGGACGATGACGATGAAGCCGATGAGGGTGTATTCCGGGCCGGAGAAGGGGTTGAAGGCGGGAAAGACCAAGGCGATCATGACCCCGGTGATGCCGGCCAGGCCCGCCGCGACGCCGAATGCGACCGCCGACAGTCTGTGGATGTTGACGCCGACGATCTGGATCGCCTCCCGGTTCATGATCGTCGCCCGCATCGCCTTGCCGTAAAGCGTGGCGTAGAGGAACCAGGTCAACAGGACGGCGACCATGACATTGACGGCGAGCGCCACCAGGCGGGCGGTCGGGACATAGACCATGCCGAGGTTGATCGACATCGGCTTGAAGCGAAAATCGAGGGCGCGTGTATCGGCCTCGAAGATCATCAACATCGCCGCACCCAACATCAGCGAGACCCCGTACATCATCAGGAACGACGAGGTCTCCGGATCATCCGCCTGCGCCAGCCGCGGCAGCAGCAGGTAGTAGAGAAGATAGCCGACGACGAAAAAGACCATCGCGGCCAGCGGCACCGACAGCAACGGGTGAACCCCGATCTCTCGGAACAGCACATAGCCGAAGAACGAGCCGACGATCAGAAATTCACCATGGGCGAAGTTCACCACCCGGAGGACCCCATAAAGAACGTTCAAGCTGCAGCCGATCAGGCTGTAGAGGACTCCGACGATGATGCCGTTGACCAGGCCGTTCAGGATGAGGATCTCGTACATGCCGAGGGACTCAAAGTATGTAGCGGCGCAGGTCGGGGCGTACCTTCATGAAGGTTCCGACGACGCCGCGCGGCATGAACTGGATCAAGAGTACGATGGCGAGGCCCAGGATAAACAGGTTCAGAAGCGGAAAGCGCTGCCAGATCAGATCGTCGAGCCAAACCATGACCACGGCCCCCACCACCGGGCCCATCACCGTCCCCAAGCCGCCGGCCATGGCGTAGATGATGGTCTTTGCGGTGATCAGGACGTCGAAGGCCGTCTCGGTGTCGACGACGTTGGTGTACCAGGCCTCGATGCCGCCGCACATGGAGGGAAAGAAGGCGGCCATCATCCAGGCCAGGAGCCGCGCCCGGGGCACGTTTATGCCCATGGCGTCGGCCGCCTCGGCGTCGTCGCGGATCGCCTTCAGGGCCTTCCCCAGGCGCGACTGCGCCAGCCAGGTCACGCAAGCCAGTGCCGCGATCATGGTCGCCAACATGACGTAGAAGCTGCGCACCGGCTCGGCCCGCGAGCCGAGCGAGATGCCGAAGCTGCCGCCGGTAATCTCCTCGGGCATGTTGGTGATCACGAGCCGACAGATGATCGCCAGCGCCAGGCTGACGATGGCGAAGTAAATGCCGCTCAACTTCAGCGTCTTGGCGAAGAGAAGGCTCAAGATCACGCCGGCGATCCCGGCCATCGGAAGCGACAGATAGACCGGCCAGCCCAGCTTCTTGGTGAGGATCGCGGTGGTGAAGGCGCCGACGCCGTAGAAGGCCACGTAGCCGAACGGCATGTAGCCGGCGAAGCCGGAAATGATGTTGAGCGCCGAGGCCATGGTGATCCACAGCATCAGGTAGAAGAAGAAGGGCAGGTTGCCGTCGGTCACCGGCACCAAGGCGAACCAGACCAGCAGCACGGCCAAGAGCCCGTACCACAGGCGATTTCGAATTCGTTGAACCCGTTCTTCGGAGACCTCGGAAAGTGCCACCTCGTAACCTCAGTCTGGTGAGAACGCGAAAGAGGGCTTCGCAGAGAGGCGCGAAAAGGCGCCGAGGCGTGCGACGTTAAAGGACGGACCCCATGCTTGGCAACGGGATGCCCCTCCGCGGCCCGTCTCCGAGGCGCCGGCCGTGGTGATCAGATGGCCGATTACGGCTGCGGTTTGCGTCGTCGCCGGGGCGCGTATAGGCTCCCCTGGACGCACGTGCCACGCTGGCGTCGCCAATCCGTAGGTCGTCGCGTCGCGCCTATCCGAGATTACCGAAATTGGGAGGGATGCATGCTAGTCAAGAAGGCAAGGCTATTCGGCATCGCCATGGCCGCGGCGACGGCCGCGACGATGGTTTTGAGCGATCTTGCCAGCGCACAAGATACCATTCGCGTCGGCATGACGGTGTCGTCGACCGGTCGGTTCGCGCTCGCGGCGCAGGCCGGCGCGCGCGGCGCCAAGATCTGGGTCGACGACGTCAACAGCCGTGGCGGCATCGAGATCGGCGGCAAGAAGCGCAAGGTCGAGCTCGTCGAGCTGGATGATCGCAGCGACAAGCAGATGGTCGCGCGGGTCTACGAGAACCTGATCAAGGAGCACGATGTCGATGTCCTGCTCGGCCCGTTCGGCTCCACCTTGACCAGTGCCGCGGCCCATGTGACCGAGAAGCACGGCAAGTTCCTGATCATCTGGTCGGCCTCGTCCGACGCGATCTACGAGCAGGGGTACAATTTCGTCGTCTCCGGCAGCCAGATCGCGGCCTCGCTGCTGGGTGCGCCGGCGGTGAAGCTGATCGATTCGGTCGGCGTCAAGAAAGTCGCCTTCGCCTACCTGGACGAGCCGTTCCCGGCCGGCATGGCCAAGGGCGCCGCCAAGCTCGCCAAGAAGCTCGGCATGGAAGTCACCATGATGGAGAAGTTCGCCAAGGGCACGAAGGACTTCTCGATCATGTTCCAGAAGGCCAGGGCGAGCGGCGCCCAAGCCCTTTATCCGGTGGGATACGAGGGCGACCAAATGGCGATGGCGCGCCAGCTCCGCGAGATGAACCTGGACTTCCCGCTCGTTTACATGGTTTACGCCTCGCAGAAGCAGTTCCTGGCGATCGGCGAGGATGCCGACTACATCTACAGCCAGACCCTGATGCACCCGAAGGTGAACTGGCCGGTGACCGACGGCCTCAACCGCGAGCAGGTGGTGGCGCGCTACAACAAGCTGTTTCCAGACGCCGCCTATCCGGCCGACTTCCAGACGGCACTCGCCTACAGCGCATGCGCCGTACTCGAGAAGGTCATGACCACCGCGCAGTCGCTGGAGCCAGCGAAGCTGAAGCAGGCGGCGGTCAGCCTCTCGGGCAAGATCACGGTGATGACCGGGCCTTACCAGATCCTGGACAACGGCAAGCAGATCAAGATGGAATTCGTGATCATGCAGAACCACAAGAATGGCCCGCAGGTGGTGTGGCCGCCGGAGATCCGTACCGCCGAGCCGATCTTCCCGGTGCCGAAGTTCAGCGAGCGCTGAGAGCGAAACGGCACATCAAAGGCGCCGTATCGACGCGGGCCGGTCCATCACCTGGGCCGGCCCGTCTCTTTTGCCTCCGGGCCTCAGCGGTTCGCCGCCAAGATCATGTCGGAGGCCTTCTCGCCGATCATGATGCAGGCGGCGTTGGTGTTGCCGGAGACCAGCGTCGGCATGATCGAGCCGTCCGCGACCCTGAGCCCCTCGATACCGCGCACCCGAAGCTCGCTATCCACCACCGCCATCTCGTCGTTGCCCATTCGGCAGGTGCAGGTCGGGTGATAGGCGGTATCCGCGGTCTCGGCGATCCAGGAGAGGATCTCGTCGTCGCTCTGGACCTCAGGCCCTGGCTGGATCTCGGGTCCGCGCATCGAGTTCATGGGCGGGGCTTCTAGAATTCGCCGGGTCGCGCGCACCGCACCGACCAGGGTCTCGCGGTCGTACTCGTTGGAGAGGAAGTTGAAGTTGATCGCTGGTGGCTGGCGCGGGTCCGCTGATTTGATGTGGATCGAGCCTAGGCTTTCCGGCCTGAGGACGTAGATGGCGATGGTGATCCCGGGCTCGGGCCCCAGCTCCCGCTTGGGCGTGTAGACCACGTGGAAGGGCACGAAGTGGAGCTGCACGTCCGGCGTCTCCAGCTCCTCCCGGGTTCGGAGGAAGGCCAGCACGGGGCCAGACGGCAGGCTCAGGAAGCCCTTGCCGGTCAGGCCGTAGCGCAGCACCTGCCAGGCCAGGCCCAGGCCCCGGGCCCGGTCGTTATAGGTGACGCGCGGGGCGGTGATGCGCCAGATCATGCGCGGTGCCATGTGGTCGCGTAGGCTCTCGCCGACGCCCGCAAGCTCATGGCGAACCTCGATGCCGTGCGCCTGCAGCACCTCGGGCCGGCCGATGCCCGAGAGCTCGAGGAGCTGCGGCGAGTTGACGGCACCGCCCGAGACCACGACCTCGGCGCGGGCCCGGGCCTCGTGCATCCGCCCGCCGACCTCGTAGGCGACGCCGACGCAGCGGCCCTCCTCCAACAACAGGCGGTGCGCCAGGGCGCCGGTCTCGATCCGCAAGTTGGGGCGGCTTCGGACCGAGTCCAGGTAGCAATAGGCGGCGCTCATCCGCCGGCCTTTGCGGATCGTGGTCTGGGTCTTGCACATGCCCTCTTGGGAAGCGCCGTTGTAGTCGGGGTTGCGCGGCAGCCCGACCTCGGCGCCGGCGGCGAAGAGGGCGTCGTAGAGCGGGCTCTCGTCGGTCGCCTCGCTGACATGCAGCGGCCCGCCCTGGGCCCGCCACTCGTCGCTACCGTGCTCGTAGTTCTCCATCCGGCGGAAGACCGGCAGCACGTCGTCGAAGGACCAGCCGCGGTTGCCGAGCTGCGCCCAGGTGTCGTAGTCGAGCCGTTGGCCGCGCACGAAGACGAGGCCGTTGATGGCGCTGGAACCGCCCAGCACGCGGCCGCGTGGCACCGGAATCCGGCGCTTGCCCGTAATCTCCTCGGGCTCGGACTCGTAGCACCAATTGGCGGCTGGGTCGTCGATCAGCTTGCCGAAGCTGATCGGAATCCGGGTCAGCGGGTGGTTCTTCGGGCCGGCTTCCAGCAGCAGCACGCGGTTCTTCGGCTCGGCCGACAAACGGTTGGCCAGCACCGAGCCGGCCGAGCCGGCGCCGACGACGATATAGTCGTAGCTGTTGTCACTCATTAACCCCTCCGGATCGAAACGGCCGCCAGCTTGGCATGGGCGACGCCTTGCCGCCAAGGGGACGGGATGCGGGGGGCGATTCATGGTGAACGAAAGGTAACTCTTTGTTAGCGCCGCTCGGTTAGTGAGGAGGAGAGAACACCCAACCTCAGACCGGTGAGGTATCATGAAGAAGCCGATCCACGTCATTGCCGAAATGGCCTGCTCGCACGACGGCGAGGCGGCGCTTGCGCGACGCATCATCGACGGTGCCGGCGGCGCCGGGGCCGACAGCATCCAGTTCCAGATCTGGCTCTTGGAGGAGATGATGGTGCGCCATCACCCGGCCTTCGCCGACGTCAAGAAGCTGGAGCTTTCCCGCAAGACCTGGCGCGAGCTCGCGGCCTACGCCCGCGAGCGATGGCCGGGCCTCGCCATCATCGCCTGCGCCTACGAGGAGCGAAGCGTCGATTTCGCCGAAAGCATCGGGGTCGACGCCTACAAGCTGCACAGCGCCGACCTTTCCAACCCACGGCTCGTCCGTCACATGGCCGCGACCGGCCGGCGGATCGACCTTTCGGTCGGCGGCTCGACCATCGACGAGATCCAGACGGCACTCGACTGGATCCGCGCCGCCGGCGGCAGCGATGTCTGGCTGATGTACGGCTACCAGAATTTCCCCACCCGGCTGGAAGACGTCCATCTCGACTACATGATGAAGCTCGGACGGCTCTTCGAGCTGCCGCTCGGCTACCAAGACCACACCGATGCCGGGGCGCCGGGCGCCTTCTGGCTGCCGGCGGCGGCGGCGGGCATGGGGGTCGAGATCCTGGAGAAGCACATCACGCACGACCGGGGCCGGAAGGGCGCCGACCACGAGGCAGCGCTGGAGCCGGCCGAGTTCGCCCGGTTCGTGCAGATGGTGCGCCAGATCGAGGCGGCGCGCGGCCTGGCGGTGCCGAAGCCCTTCTCCGAGGACGAGCTGCACTACCGCGTCTACTCGAAGAAGAGCATCGTCGCAGCGCGGCCGCTCGCTGCCGGCCGGGCGCTCGCCGAGGACGACCTCACCTTCCTGCGCGCGCCCGAGCTCGGCCTGCCACCGGACCGGATGGCCGATCTGATCGGCCGCGAGCTTCGCCACGACGTGCCGGCACAAGGTTTCGTGGGGCCTGAGGACCTGGCATGAAAGTCGCGACCTTCATCACCGCCAGGCTGAAGTCGACGCGGCTGCCGAAAAAAGTGCTGAAGCCGATCCAGGGCCGGCCGATGCTGAGCCATATGATCGAGCGGTTGCGCCTGGCCAGGCGGCCCCAGCAGATCGTGCTCTGCACCTCCACCGTGACCCAGGACGACCCGCTGGCGGAGCTTGCCGAGGCCGAGGGCATCGCGCTCTTTCGCGGCCACCCCGACGACGTCCTGCTACGCCTTGCCGAGGCGGCCCGAGCCTTCGACGTCGACGTCGTGGCGAGCTGTACCGCCGATTGCCCTTTCGTCGACCCGATCTATCTCGACCGCCTGGTCAACTTCCATATCGGCCACGGCTACGACTATTCGAACACCGCCGGATTGCCGTTCGGCGCCTTCGCCTATGCCCTGTCGCGGCCGGCGATAGAGCGCGCCTGCGCCCTCAAGGACGAGACCGATACCGAAGTCTGGGGCGGCTACTTCACCCAGAGCGGGGCCTTTCGCACCGGCACGCTTGCAATCGACGATCCCGCCATCAGCCGGCCGGCGCTGCGCCTGACCGTGGACGAGGCAGCGGACTTCGAGCTGGTCTCGCGCATCTTCGAGGCGCTCTACCAGCCGGGCCGCGTTTTCTCCTTGGAAGAGATCGTCGCCCTTTGCGACCGGCAGCCGACGATCGCCGCCATCAACGCGGCCGTCCGGCAAAAGCCGGCGCCGCCGATCCGACTGAAGGCGGACCGCGTCCGGGCTACGGCAATCGGCGGCTAGTCCAGGCCCGCCCGGACCGCGTCGATCACGCGGGCCTGCTCGGCCTCGGTGAGGCCGGTGGAGGACGGCAACGGCAACACGCCTTCCCAAAAGCTCTCGACCACCGAGAGATCCGTCCTGGGCGCTTCGCGATAGGGTGCTTGCAAGTGTAGGGGCGGCCAGAACGGGCGCACCTCGATGCCCCGCTCGCCGAGCCGCCGGCGCAACACGTCGGCGCCGGGCAGGCGACCGCCCTCGAGCAGCAAGCCCGCGAACCAGCGGGCGCTCTTGGCCCAGTCGGCCTCCGGAAAGGTGCCGACCTCGGCGACGTCGGCGAACGCGTCGGCGTAGCGATAGGCGATCCAGCGCTTGGCGGCGACGAAGGGTTCGAGCTTCTCCAGTTGGGCGCAACCCACCGCGGCCTGGAGGTTCGTCATCCGGTAGTTGTAGCCGACCTCGTCGTGAAGGTAGCCGCAGCCGTCGCGCGCCGTCGTCGAGAGATGCCGGATGCGGTCGACGAGATCGGCGTCGTTGCCGACCACGGCGCCGCCGCCGCCGGCGGTGATGGTCTTGTTGCCGTTGAAGGAGAAGACGGTCAGTTCGGCACCGAGACGGCCGACGGCGCGGTCCTTGTAGCCGGCGCCCAGTGCCGCCGCGGCGTCGGCCAGCACCGGCAGGCGGTGGCGCCCGGCGATTGTGCAGATGGCGTCCATGTCGGCCGGGTGGCCGAGCGTGTAGACGGCCATGACCGCGGCGACGCGGCGGCCGCTCGCCCGATGCCGGACGGTCCCGTCCCGACAGTCGGTCTCCGCCTCCAAGGTGGCTTCCAGGAGCGCCGGGTCGAGCGTCCAGCTCTCGGGCGCGATGTCGACAAACCACGGCTCGGCACCGCAATAGGCGACCGCGTTGGCGCTGGCGATGAAGGAATAGGCCGGCACGATGACGAGGTCGCCGGCGCCGACGCCAAGCGCCAAGAGCGCCAGATGCAGCCCCGCGGTACCCGAGGCCACCGCGACGCCGTTGGCCGCACCCGCCGCAGCGGCCACCGCCAGCTCGAAGCGGTCGACGAAGGGGCCGACCGAGGAGACGTAGCCCGTCTCGATGCATTCCTGCAGGTAACGGGCTTCGTTGCCGGCGAGGTTGGGTTCGGCAAGCGGCAGGCGTTCCGCTGCCGCATCGGCGATCGCCGCCAGGCTCATGCCGCCCTCGCGCGCTGCATCTCGCCGGCGACCAGGCAATGGTCGAGGCGCCCTTCGAGGGCGCGGCGCTGCCATTCCTCGGCCGGCAGGATGCGGTCCCGGCCGACGAAGTCGAGCATGTCGGCGAAGGCTTCGGCCGTCAGCAAGCCCTGCGCCGGCGCATGGCCGGGTCCGTGGCAATGGTGAAACATCAGGCCGTAGGGGATGCCGGAGGGGCGCATGCGACAAGACCTCAGGCGGCGTCCACCGCCGCGGTCCCGTCCGTGGCCTCGGCCAGCTTGCGGCGCATCAGCAGCTCGGCTAGCTGGAAGTCGAGCTCGGTGTTGATGTCGACCCCGTCCTCGCGCGAGATCGGCAGGGCGCGGAAGTTGTCGCGGTTGACGACCAGCGCCTTCTCGTTGCCCTCGGCCACGAGGTAGCGCGTCCACGACAGCATGATCACCGGGTTGACGTGGTAGAGGGGGGGCAGGTCTTGGCGCCGCTCGGGCTTGTCGTCCATGGTGACATATTCCAGCATCCGGGCGCCCGGCGCCGGGCTGTACATGAAGTAGGGGTGCTCGGCTACCGACACCATGGTCCAGATGGAATCGACGGTCTGGTCCAAGAGCTCGAGGGCACGATCGATATGCGCCGCGTTGCGCATCGGCGAGGTCGGCTGCAGGTAGGCGACGGCGTCTGGGCGCCAGCCCTCGACGTCGGCGAGATAGGCGAGCGCATGGCGTACCACGGCCATGGCGATAGTTTCATTGGCGGCGAGCTCAACCGGGCGCAGGAACGGCACCTCGGCGCCGGCGGCGCGGGCTACCTCGGCAATCTCGGGCGCGTCGGTCGAGACGACGACGCGGTCGATCCGGCTCGCCAGTGCGGCCTCGATCGCATATTCGATCAGCGGCCGTCCGGCCAGCGGGCGAATGTTCTTCTTCCGCACACCGGTCGAGCCGATCCGGGCCGGGATGATGGCGAGGCTTCGCATCGCGCCCGTCCTCACTCGGCCGCGCGCAGGTCGGCCTGTTTCTGCGAGACCGGGAAGTAGCACTTCCGGCAGAGCGCCAGGTCGTGATAGCGGCCCTCGCCGTGCAGCTTGCGGATCGACTTGTAGGCCTCGCCGTTCCAAATGTCGTAGAGCCGCTCCTGGCGCCAGTTACCGACCACCACCTCGTCCTTGTCGTCGAAGCAGCAGACGGTGACCTTGCCGTTATTCTTCAGGAACATGCGGTGAAACGGCTGGGCGCAGTGGTAGCCGGGCACTTCCGGGTGCTCGCCATGGGCGCCGTGGTCGCGCTCGATGTAATAGCTGTAGCCGACGGCGTCGACGATACCGCGCCACATCACCTTCAGCGCCTCGAACTGCTCGCGCCACTTGGGGTCGTCGTACATCACCATCGAGATCCGGACCTGGCAGCCCGGCCGGAGCTCATTCCTGAGCTTGGCGAAGCTATGCAGGTTGTCGGTGACGCGGCCGATCGTGGTGCCGGCCCGTTGGCGCTCGAAGTCGGCCGGATTGACGGCGTCGAAAGAAACGAAGACGCCGTCGACGCCGGCCTCCAAAAGCTGCCGGCCGACCTTGGGTGTCAGCGCCGTGCCGTTGGTGTTCATCAGCACATCGACGACGCCGTTCTCCTTGGCATAGGCGACCTGCCAGACGACGTCCTTGTGCAGAAGCGGCTCGCCCAGATAGTTGAGCTTGACCGACTTGACGCCGTGCTCCGCACCCTGGTCGATGATCGAGGCGTACTCCTCGCGGGTGATGAAGCCGAAGTCGCTATGCATGCCTTTGTTCACGAGCAGAGTGCGTGGGCACATCGGACAGACGAGATTGCACCGTGTCGTCGTTTCGATGTCCAAATTCAGCGGGAAGTCGAGCTCGGTCTTGGCAGCCGGGACCTCGTGCCAGTCGCGCCGGTACTGGTGGTAGGCTTCCGGCCGGTGGCTCTTCCAGCCCTCATCGAAGTCCATGTGGTTGGCCGTCGCGTTGGCATCGAACTGCCAGGGCGAATCCTTGGTCGGCTGCCAGACCGGCGACTTGCGCTCCGACACCGATTCCCAGGGACGTCGTTTCAACTCGTTCATCTCTTGCACTCCCGGTGCCATCGCAAGGGTCGAGAGGGCGATGGCGGCTCGGTGCAGAATGACCGCCGGACCTTAAGATCACATTAACTGAAAGCGTTCAGATTGCTGGAAAGGCGAGGAGGGACAGGCGTGAAAGTCACGGTCTTCACCAGCAATTAGCCGCGCCATCTGGCCCTGGTCCGGGCGCTCGCCGGGGTTGCCGACGAGGTCTGGGCGGCGTTGGAATGCAGCACCGTCTTTCCGGGCCAGGTCGCCGACTTCTTCCAGAAGAGCCCGGTTATGCAGCGCTACTTCGCCGAGGTCATCCGCGCCGAGCGGACGGTCTTCGGCGAGCCTGGCTTCCTCGATTCCCGAATTCGGACGATGGCGCTGAAGATGGGCGATCTGAGTCGTGTCGAGGCCGAGGTCCTGGCGCCGGCCCTCGACGCCGATTAGGCCGTCGTCTTCGGTGCCAGCTATGTCAAGGGTCCGTTGGCGGAGCGCCTGATCGCGAAAAAGGCCATCAACATCCACATGGGCACCTCGCCCTACTACCGCGGCTCGTCGTGCAACTTCTGGGCCATGCACGACGGCCGGCCCGAGATGGTGGGCGCCACCCTGCACCTCTTGAGCAAGGGCCTCGACAGCGGCGCCATCCTCTTTCACGCCTTCCCGCGGGCCGCGGCATGGGACACGTTCGAGCTCGGCACGCGCGCCGTCGCGGCAGCGCTGGAGGCATTGGTCGACCAGTTGAGGGAGGGAGCCGTCTTCGAGTCCCCGCCGCTGCCGCAGGACCCGAGCCTGGAGATCCGCTATACCCGAAACGCCGACTTCACCGACGCGGTCGCCGGGGCCTATCTGGAAGGCTTGCCGACGCCCGAGGCCATCGGGCAGGCGCTTCAGGCCCGGCCGCGAGACCTTACCGAACGGGCGATTTTCGTTTAGGCGAGCGGCGGGCCCGGCGGCACTTCGGCGTGGAAGGTGGCGCCAGCGACCTCGATTCTGGCGCCGGGATAGCCAGGATAGGTGACGGCGTGGATGCGCCGGCGCATCTCCGCCTCCGGCATCTCCGGCGACAGGCGGCAGAGCGCCTCCAGCTGCCGTCGGGTGAAGGCCTCGCGGCCCCAGGCGATGGCGTCGTCGGGCAGTGCTTCGCCCGCCGCCA
>JASLMY010000164.1 GCA_030746295.1 Alphaproteobacteria bacterium
ACGATCTCCTTCATCTTCTTCATCGTCATCAGCGCCACCTGCTTCGCCTACGTCTTCCGCTCGCTCGGCGGCGACGACGTGGTCGAGCATTTGATCCTCAAGGCCGGCCTCGATTCCTGGGGCCTGCTGTTCCTGATCATGGGCATCGTCTTCGCCCTCGGCTTCTTCCTCGATTGGTTGGAGATCACGCTGATCATCCTGCCGGTGTTCGCCGGCCTGATCGTCGACATGGAGTTCGGCGACCATGTGCCGGCGGAGGCAATGGTGGTCTGGTTCACCGTGCTGATAGCGATCAACCTGCAGACCTCGTTCCTGACGCCGCCTTTCGGCTTCGCCATTTTCTACCTGAAGGGCATCGCGCCGAAGGAGATCAAGATCGAGAGCATCTATGTGGGCATCATTCCGTTCGTGCTGCTGCAGCTGATCGGCCTGGTGGTGGTCATCGTATATCCGCAAGTAGCACTCTGGCTGCCGCACGTCGTGCACGGCTTGTGATTGGGAGAGACGGTTATGACGACCGATAGCAGCTTGCGCATGGTCGACGGCGCCGAGGCGCCGATCGCGATCCGGATCAGCCTTCTGCTCCGGCGCTTCATCAACTTCGTCGGCACCTGGGCCTCGTTCTTCATCATCCCCCTGGTCTTCGTGACGATCTTCGACGTCACCGCCCGCAAGTTGGTCTGGATTCAGATTTTCCTGGTCGAGCATGTCAGCCGGTACTTCGAATCGACCCTGCTGCAGGAGATGGAGTGGCACTTCCACACCGCGCTCTTCGCCTTGGTTCTGGGCTTCGGCACGATCTACAACCGCCACGTTCGGGTCGATCTGGTGCGCGAGAAGCTGCAGTTCCGCAAGCAGGCCTGGATCGAATTCATCGGCACCACGATCGGCATGCTTCCCTACACCGCGATCGTCATCTTCTTCGCCTACGAGTTCGCGGTCGAGTCGTGGGAGACCAATGAGATCTCGGCCTCGCAAGTCGGGCTGTCGCATCGCTGGATCATCAAGACGGTGCTGGTCGTGGGGCTCTTCATCGGGCTCTTGTCGGGTATCGCGGTCTGGCTGCAGACGATGATGGTGCTGTTCGGACCGAAGGACCTGCGCTTCCAGCTGATGACGCTCGAATGGCCCGAGCTGGTCGACGAGCGTCGCATCAAGGTGGCCCAGGACGAAGAGGACGAGCGCCGTCGCGTCCAAAAGGAGAAGGATGACGCCGAGCAGGCGAGAACCGATCGCCTGGCGGTCGAGCAGGCCGAGGCGGAACGCCGGGACGGTGGCTGACGCGGGCCGCGCCCGTTGGCGCGGCTACCCTGACCCCGGGTTGGCGATAGGCCTCGGTCGGAGCTTCGGGTGACCGCCATGGCGATGGACTGGTATCACTATCTGAAGCGCTACGTCTGGGACGAGAACAAGACTCCGTTCTTTACCGCGGTCGGCAAGTTGAACCGCAGCCAGGCCGAGAGCGAGCTTTTCCTATACGCCTTGTTCCTAAGCGTGCCGGGCGCCTTGGTCGCCGCGGCCGCTCTGGCGGACGTGCTGCGGAACGGCAACCTGGCCTCGATCTGGCCGGGGCTCTACGCCGCCAGCGTCTGCGTCGCCGCGGCGATGCTGAAGCTGAGAAAGAGCCAGGCGGCGGCCTACTACAGCATCACCGCGCCCGTCGTCATGCTGGCCTATCTCTTCATTGCCGGCTTCGACGACAGGCCGTTCTCGCTCAACCACCTGGTGCTGATCGCGATGCTGTTGCTTTGGATTCGCTACACCATGCGCGTCGTGGCGATGACCAAAAGCTATCCCGGGATGCCGGAGAAGCCCGAGACCGAGTAGCCGGCTGGCTCGATCGCCCGGCCTGTCACCGCTCGCGGTCCTCTTCTCGGTAGGCTTCCTCGGTGGGCGGACCGAGATCATGCCGACCCGGCATCGTTCCGCTCTTGAAGGATGCCTCGATCCTCTGGATGTGATCGATGTCGTAGCTCTTCGACCTGAGTTGCATGGCGCGACCGTCGGCCCAGTCCTCATCCGCGCGCAGCGCCCGATAGAAGAAGAAGTGGCAGGCGAAGACGAGGCTCCAGAGGAACATCGGCCAGAACGACCACCAGCCGTCTCCGATCAGCATGTTGGCGATGATCAAGACGCTGACGCCGCCCATGTAGACGAGCTTGTGACGACGAAACGAGCCGCGGATCCGGTCCATCCAGACTTGGGTCGAGGAATCGTTCTCTTCCGTCATGTCCATGCCGTTTGCCCCGGCTGAGCCGCTACCGCACTATGCGGTAGTCGGGCGCCGCCGTCGGCGCCCCATGCCCGATTCATAGTGACATAGTGGCATCGGCACAGCCCGTCCAGATGAAACCGGCTTGACCGATTGTGGACCAGAAAGGGAGAAACGCATGTCCGTCGAGCAACGCTTGATCCAACTCGGTATCGAGTTGCCTGAGCTGTTGGACCCGGTTGGCAACTACGTCCGCGGCGTGCAGGTCGGCGATCTGGTCTTCCTTTCGGGGCACGGGCCCCGCTCCGCCAACGGCGCCAGCGTCGCCGGTAAGGTCGGCGCCGACATCGACATCGAAACGGCGCAACGGGCGGCTCGGCTGGTGGGCTTGAACATGCTGGCCTCGCTCGAGGCGCTGATCGGCGATCTGAACCGGGTGAAGCGCGTCGTCAAGGTGTTGGGCATGGTCAACGCGGTGCCCGAATTCAAGGAGCACCCCAAGGTCATCGACGGCTTTTCGGACCTGATGGTGGCGGTCTTCGGCGAGGCCGGCCGCGGCGCCCGGTCGGCCGTGGGCATGGGCTCTCTGCCAGCCCAGATCCCGGTCGAGGTCGAGATGATCGTCGAGCTGAGCTGAGCCGAGCTGTCCGCTCCGCAATCCTCTCGCGAAGGTTCATCCGGGGCAGGGATTTGTTAACCGTCTGTCGCTAGCTTCGATGACCGGGTTAACGAATGCCGTGAATCTGTTGCGCTATGTCCTCAACTGCTCCTACGACCGGTGCGGTTCGCAAGCGCGCCTCGCTATTGGGGCGGGTTTCGAGCTGGTGGCATGGCGGCAACGGCAAACGAGCCGACGCCAAGGGTGGCAAGCCGACGCGGCCCAGGACCGTGGATGTACCGCCGCCCCAACAGCCGGTGCACTGGTGGGACATAGAGCAGAAAGTTTGGGGCGAGGGCTTTAGCGATCCTGTTTCGGGGCCGTTTCTCACCGCCCTGATCAAGCCTTTGGAGCCCGAGAGCTATTCCGAGTTGCTGCTGCTGGGGGCCGGTTTCGGCGGTGCCGCCAGCGAGATCGTCAGCCGCCACGGCGCCAAGGTCGCCGCCCATGAGGCCGTGACCGAGCTGGCGGAGGCGGCGACCGCCCATTGGGCTGCCTCGGCGATGGAGAAGCCGCCGGCGATCGAGCCCTGCGACCTGGCGGTGGCGACGCTGCCTTCCCGGACGTTCGATGGCGGCCTGGCACTGAATGCGTTCCTGCCGGTCGGCGACAAGGCGGGCGCCTTGAAGCGGATCGAGCAGGCGCTAAAGCTCCGCAAACGCCTCGTCATCCTGGAGGCGTTTGCGGACGAGGACATCGATCCAAAGTCCGAGGTCTTCCAGGCCTGGCGCGACGCCGAGCCGACGCCGGTTCACCTGATGTCCTACTCGGACTTCGAGGCGGTACTACAGGAAACCGGGTTTACGCTTCTCGACCAAAAGGACCTGACCGCAGCCTATCAGGATCTGATTACCGGCGGCTGGGCCAAGGCCATGCGAACGCTCAGACCGCCGACCGACGGCTCGGTGGACGCCGATGCCTTCGTCGAATGCGTCATGCGGCAATGCCGGCGCTGGACGCTGCTGTCGACCCTATTGAAAGAAGAGAAGCTAAGAATATATCTAGTAAATGCGCAAGTCGGCGAAAGCGCAAAACTTATGTCGGACTGGTAAAACTACGTATAGGTACAATTTATTCAAAAACCAGGACGGTAGACCAAAGTAACGTGCCTTGGGTATTTCACTAGATTTCGGTTTCAAAGCGGGCCTGCCTGCCACGAAAGCCAACGTAGGGTCGAAACGATGCTCAAATTGAGGAACATGTTCGCTCGCAACGACGACGATGCCGCCCTCGCCGGCGAGGCGGGCGATGGCGAGCGGCGCAACTACAGGCGCCATCACATCGACATGGAAGTCCTCGTCGACGTCGATCGAGAGACCCACAGGTGCCACCTCTACAACGTTGCCCCGGGCGGCGCCTTCTTGAGCCCCGACTTCGACGCCGAGGTCGGTACGTCGGTCACGATCCGGTTGCCGAACTCGCGCGTCGTCGCCGTTGCCGGTGTCACCCGCGTTAGTGCCGATGGAATTGGCGTTCGGTTCGACGACGACACCGTCGGCGCCATCGTCGCCGGCTGGACCAGGGGCATGATCGACTGAGCCTCCGGCCCGCGGCCGCCGCCCCGCATCATCGAATTCAGGCCGTCCGGCGTCGCCCGATGATGATCGCGGCGGCAATCACGTGCAGGCCAACCAAAAGCAACAGCGGCAGCGTGTAGGCCTGGGTCAGGTCGCGCAACAGGCCGGTGGCGCTGGTCGTCAGGGCCACGGTCAGAAAGAGGGCGACGTTGGCGAGCCCGTAAGCAGTGCCATAGGCGCGAGCGCCGAAGGCGTCGTTCAGCAGGAGCGGCGGCAGCATCACGATGCAACCGACGACCAGGCCGGCAAGCGCCGAGGCCAGGTACAGGAGCGCCACCTGGTCGGTGGCCACGACCAAGGCGACGGCGAGCGCCTGCACGAGATAGGTGGCGGCGGCGAGGTGCCCTATCGCCAGCCGCGTCGCCAATGCGCCGAGCAAGAAACGGCCGAGGATCGCGGTGGCGGCGGTGAGGCTGACCGCATAGGCCGCCCGATCGATGCCCATCGTGCCCTCGAGGGCCGGGATCTGGTGGGTCAGGAAGCCGACCTGGGCGCCGAGCGCCAGCGCCGAGGCGAGCGATATTCGCCAGAAGATTCCGTCGCCGAGGAAATCGCGGGCGCTACGCCGCGAGGCCCCGGTCTCGGGCGCGGTCTCGGGGCTGCGCTTGCGGTCGGGCATTTCGCCCGGCCGCGGACGCCGGAGCACGGCCGCGACCAGCGGCGCCACGACCACGATGATGACGGCGCCGAGGCCGCCCAGCGTCGTCGTCAGGCCCCGGCTCTCCGTCAATGCCACCATCGTCGGCACGACGACGGCGCCGCCGACGCTGGCACCGGTGAGCGCGATGCCGAGCGCCAGACCCAGGCGACGGTCGAACCAGGGCACCAGCGCGCCGCTGATCGTGGCCGTCGCCAGCGCCGGATAGGCGGAGCCGAGCAGCGGATAGACGAGGAAGAGCTGCCAGGGCTCGCTCAGATGGCCGATCGCCGCGACGCCGAGGCCGGTGGCGAGCGCGCCGTAGACGGCGACCCACCGGGTGCCGTGGCGGTCGATGACGCGGCCGATCAGCACCGTCGCCGGAATGCCGACGATCCAGAAGCTGGCCACCGCGCTCGACATCAGGCTCGTCGACCAGCCGTGGCGCTGGCCGAGGGCGGTGATGTAGAAGCCGTGTCCGTAGAAGACGGCACCCCAGGCGAAGAAGGCCCTGGTGAAGCAGACGGTGGCGACCAACCAGCCGTGCGAGGCGCGCGCCATGATCGCCTCAGCGTCGCGCCGTCGGCACGCCGACCAACAGCAGCTTCAAGTCGTTGACGTTGGTGCCGGTGGCGCCGGTGCGGATGCCGTCGCCCAGCGCGAGCGCCAGGGTCGTCGCATCGTGGCGATCGAGGTGGTGTTGCAGGTCGAGGCCGAGGTCGGCGGCGCGGGCACGGCTGGTGGCATCGGCGAGCGCGCCGGCGAGCTCGGTCGGGCCGTCGCTGCCGTCGGTGTCGAGGCCCAGCACCAGAACGGCCGCATCCTCGGGCAGGGCGGCCGCGGCGGCGATGGCGAACTCCTGGTTCGGGCCGCCCCGGCCGAGCGCCTCTCCCTCCAGGCGGACGGTGGTCTCGCCGCAAGCGACGATGGCCGCGGGCCGCTGCCCCGAGGTCGTGGCCTCTCGAGCCAAGCGCGCGAAGTCGCGGCCGGCGGTGGCGCTGTCGCCGATCAGGGCCGTCGAATGGAGCCGCGACGCGAAGCCCGCACCTGAGAGGGTGTCGCGCGCCGCCTCGGCCGCCGCCGTGCTGGCGACCAGCACGTGGCTG
Source organism: Alphaproteobacteria bacterium (assembly GCA_030746295.1). The sequence goes on from JASLMY010000164.1 coordinate 6,191, forward strand.
CTGATCGACAGCGGCGCCAGGTCCTTCGGCGTTTCCTCGGCCGGTCCGTCCTCGGCCAGGTGGCGCGCGACGCGCGGCGGCAGCCGCTCCCAAAGCCGATAGCGGTCGAGCGTCGCCCGCGCATCGGCGAGCGTCGACGTGTCGGGCACCGTCGGGTCGGTGATGTAGTCGAGGGCGTCGCCGACGACGTCGGAGACGGTGAGGTTGACGAGCCGGGCGCCAGGGTGCAGCAGCCGTGCCAGCCGGCCGCCCTTGATCGCCGAGAGGTGCTTCCTTACCGCGTTGATCTCGAAGATGTCGGCGCCCGAGGCCAGCAGCAGGCGGTTCACGGCCTGCTTGTCGGCGAGGTCGAGGCCGGGCGCCGGTAGCGGTAGCAAGGCCGAGCTGCCACCGGTGATGGCGGCAATGACGATATCGCCGGAGCCGGTCCCGGCCGCCGCCCGGGCGATCGCCTCCGCCGCCTCCAGTCCCGCCCGGTCGGGTACGGGATGGGCGGCATGGCGCAGCCGGATCTGCCTCAGGTCGCCGTCGTCGCCGTATTTGGCGACGACGATGCCCGCGTCGATGCGCCCGTCCAGGATCTCGTCCAGCGCCCGGGCGATAGCCAGGCTCGCCTTGCCGGCGCCGAGCACCAAGAGCCGGTGCGCCGCATCCAGATCGTACCGGTCGTCGCCGACGACCAGCCAGCGACCGTCCAGACGCACCAACGCCCGTGTCGCCTCGTAGGGATCGGCGGCGGCGAGCGCCGCCTCCACGGCGGCCAGCGCCGGGCGGCGCAAGGCGACATCGCCTCGGGCCAGCAACTCGGCGGTGTTCCGGACGTAAGCGATCAGGTTCCGCCGCGGTAGTCGCGGCCGGCGTAGCGGGCTTCGCTGCCGAGCTCGCGCTCGATCTCGAGCAAGCGGTTGTACTTGGCCGTGCGCTCGCCCCGGACCGGCGCCCCGGTCTTGATCTGGCCGGCGTTGAGGCCGACCACCAGGTCGGCGATGATCGCATCCTCCGTCTCGCCCGAGCGCTCGGAGACCATGACGCCATAGCCAGCCCGGAAGGCGATCTCGGCCGCGGTCATCGCCTCGCTCAAGGTGCCGATCTGGTTGACCTTCCAGAGCAGCGCGTTGGCGGCGCCGAGCGGGATGCGGGCCTGCAGACGGGCCGGGTTGGTGCAGAAGAAGTCGTCGCCGACGATCTGGATGCCGAGCTCTTTCGTTGCCCGAACGAAGGCGTCGACGTCGTCCTCGGCGAACGGGTCCTCGATGCTGACGATTGGGTAATCCTCGATCAGCCCGGCGTAGAAGGCCATCAGCTCGTCGGCATCGAGGCGCTTGCCCTCCAGCCGATAGGCGCCATCGTTGGCGTTGTAGAGATGCGTCGCGGCACAGTCGAGGCCGTAGACGATTCGATCCTCGACCCCGGCCCCGCGCACCGCCTCGACCAGTTTGTCCATGGCCTCGCGGACGTTGACGATCGGCGGCGCGAAGCCGCCCTCGTCGCCGACGTTGGCGGCGATCTTGCCGTAGGCGGCGACGATGATCTCGCGCAGCATCTGGTTGACCGCGTGGGAGATCTCCATCGCCTCCGAGAAGCTCGCCGCACCCACGGGGAAGATGCAGAACTCTTGGAACTCCAGGTCGTTGGAAGCGTGCTCGCCGCCGTTGATCAGGTTCACGAGCGGCACCGGCAAGAGATGCGCGTTCAGGTTCAGATGCCGGTAGAGCGGCACCTCGCGAGCCAGCGCCGTCGCCCGCGCCGCCGCCAGCGAGACGCCGAGAATGGCGTTGGCGCCCAGGCGCGACTTGTTCTCGGTGCCGTCGAGCGCGATCAGCGTCGCATCCAGGCGGCGCTGGTCGGCGGCGCTCTCACCTAGGAGCCGGGAGCGGATCTCTTCGCGGACATGGGCCACGGCGCGCCGGACACCGAGGCCGCCATAGCGCGTCTCGTCGTCGCGGACCTCCACCGCCTCGTGCCGCCCGGTCGAGCGCCCCGCCGGCACATCGGCGATCGCTTGTATGCCGGAGGCGAGCGTCAGGGCCACCCGAACCGTCGGGTCGCCGCGGCAGTCGAGGATCTCGGTGGCGTCGAGGTCGATGATTTCGAAGGCGTTGCTCAACGACGGAACTCCTTTCCTCACGAGGTCGATTGCATGGCCCCTTAATAGGGCGCCGGTGGGGCATCTGTCCATGCGCGTTGGCGGCACGTCCGGCACCATCCGATGATAGCCCTGGCGGCAGCGGCGCCGGCTTGCGAGAATAGTCGGGCGACGCCCCGCTGGGCGTCCGCATCGAATGGTGAGACAGCTCCAGGGCCGGTCATGTCCAATCCGAGGGTTCCCTTCCAGATGGCGACCGAGCGCGCGGCGCTGCAGGCGCCGGACGGCAAGCCGCTGATCGTCCACTTGGTGGTCGCGGTCGAGTATTGGCGCTTCGAGGACCCGATGCCGCGGGTGCTGCTGACGCCGCCGCACGGGCAGTCGCAAGTGCCCGACGTGCCCAACTACAGCTGGGCCGAATACGGCATGCGCTGCGGCATGCCGCGGCTCTTGAAAGTGCTGGGCGATCGGGGCTTGCGGGCGGATGCCTGCGTCAACGCCGGCGTCATCGACGCCTACCCCCAGGTCGCCGAGGCGATGCTGGCGGCGGGCTGGGAGTTCCAGGGCCACGGCATGCACCAGAAGGCGATGGCCGAGGCCGACGAGGCCGCCTTCATCCAGGCCTGCGTCCACAAGCTCGAAAGCTTCACGGGCACCCGGCCGCGCGGCTGGATCGGCCCCGGCCTGAAGGAGTCCTTCGAGACGCCGGACTATTTGAAGGCGGCCGGGATCGACTACCTCTGCGACTGGGTGATCGACGACGTGCCGACCTGGATGCGCACCGAGAATGGCCCGCTGGTCGTCGTGCCCTACACGCTGGAGCTCAACGACAGCGTCATCTATGCGGTCGAGAAGCACGCCTCGCCCGAGCAGTACGAGCGCCTGACATACTGCCTGGAGGCTTTGGAGCCCGAGCTCGTGACCGGCCCCAGAGTGCTGACGTTGTCGTTTCATCACCACCTGAGCGGCGTCCTGCACCGGATCGGCTTCGTCGCCAAGATGCTCGACCTGTTGCAGAGCCGCCAGGACACCGTCTTCATGACCGGGGCCGAGATCGCCGACTGGTTCAGCGCCCAGTCGCCGGCCGAGGCGCATTGACGACGACCGGGGCAAGGAGGGCCTGCGCATGAGCACCGACTTCTCGAAAGGCGTCGCCTTCGTCGAAGGCGACTACGTGCCGGTCGACGAGGCCAAGATCTCGCTGTTGGACTTCGGCTTCCTGCGCTCGGACGCCAACCAGGACACGGTCTCGGTCTGGCAGGGGCGGTTCTTCCGTCTCGACGACCACCTCGACCGCTTCCAGCGCAACCTCGACAAGCTGCGCATGCACTGCCCGCACGACCGCGAGGCACAGATCGAGATCCTGCAAAACTGCCTCCGCCTGACCGGCTTTCGCGACGCCTATGTGCAGATGCTGATGACCCGCGGCCGGCCGCCGATCGGGGTCCGCGACATCCGCCAATGCGAGAACAAATACTTCGTCTTCTGCCTGCCCTACGTCTGGATCGCGACGCCGGAGCAGCAGGCAAGGGGGCTCGACCTGGCAATCAGCCCGATCTGTCGAATTCCGCCCGAGACCGTCGACCCGACGATCAAGCACTACCACTGGCTCGACTTCGAGATGTCGCTCTTCGATGCCTACGACCGCGGCGCCGACACCTGCGTGCTGGTCGACCGCGACGGCAACCTGACCGAGGGCCCCGGCTTCAACATTTTCATGGTCGCCGGCGGCCGCCTGGAGACGCCGGACGACGGGGTCCTGGACGGCATGACGCGGCGCACCGTCTTCGAGCTCGCGGCCGAGACCAACCTCGCGCACGCCGCTACCACGATCCCGGCGGCCAGGCTGGCCGAGGCGGACGAGGTCTTCCTCTCCTCCACCGCCGGCGGCATCATCCCGATCCGCAGTGTCGACGGCAAGCCGATCGGCGAGGGCCTGCCGGGCCCGGTGACGCTGCGCCTCAAGGATCTCTATTGGTCGAAACGCGAGGCCGGCTGGCACGGCACCGCCGTCGACTACGAACCGGCGGCGGGCGAGGCCGAAGCGGGATAATGGTGCCGGCGGAGAGACTCGAACTCCCGACCTGAGGTTTACAAAACTCCCTCGACCCCTAAACATACTGCAACATACTGACGCCCAATCTCCCGGTTTCACCGAGATTTCGGCCATTTTATGTGCTATAGTGGTACATAGATGAACGCCGCAACGCGCGCTTTTGAAGTGCCTAGGAAGAGCCTAAATGCCCAAAGCCAAACTGACCGACATCACCATCCGTTCCTTGAAACCACCAAAGAAAGGCCAGACCACCTACTGGGATCAGAACCTCGGGGGCTTTGGTGTCAGGGTCTCTCAAGGGGGCACCAAGACTTTCCTCGTGATGCACGGCACCAACCGTAGGCGCACCACTCTCGGCCGCTATCCGATTTTGACCCTGTCAGACGCCCGTACGGAGGCAAAACGCCTCATGGCGGAGATTACCCTCGGAAAGCTCCGTCTCGCCTCTGTGAGCTTCCTAGAGGCTCAAAAACAGTTCCTCGCGGCTTCTAGGCAGAAAAACAAGCCAAACACCGTCTATCGCTACCAGAGGCACCTAGAGCGGCATTTCCCATTCGGGAGCACCTTGCTCACCGACATCTCGACCGATGACGTGATGCGCCGCATCAACCGTCTCAGGGATACTCCCTCAGAACAAAACCATGCGTTCATGGTTGCTCGCACATTCTTCCGATGGGCGGCACGAAACCGATTGATTGACCGAAGTCCCCTTGAAGGGCTGTCGCTCCCGTCCCCTATCGGCTCACGAGAGCGGGTGCTATCCGAAAACGAATTGAAGCTCTTTTACACCAAAGCTCTTTCACATCCATATCCCTTCGGCCCCATCATTGCTTTGCTTGTCCTTACCGGAGCCAGGAGGACTGAGGTTGCTTCTCTAGAGTGGGAATGGATAGACCACAAAGACCGTACTATTACCCTTCCTTCTACTATCACGAAGAACAACATCACCCATACATTCCCCTTCGGGCACCATGTAGCAGCTGTATTCGAGAAGCTGCCTCGTATCTATGGATACGTATTTCCCGCCCACAACCAGCGTTCCGAAACCACCACCGTCTTCAATGGATGGTCAAAAGCCAAGACAGTCTTCGATGAGGGGTTACAGCTTGCACCATATACGCTTCACGACCTCAGACGCACATTTGTCTCTACGCTTGACCTGAGCCCCAAGGCTCCCTCATTCATAAGGAGAGTCCTGTTGCTGCATAACTCATTGTTGATGGG
>JASLMY010000165.1 GCA_030746295.1 Alphaproteobacteria bacterium
CTAGAGGGGTTCAGAGATCACCCTCCTTTGTCTTCATGCTGAAGCTGTCCGTCTGAAGACGGAGGATCTAACCCTCAGCATGGATATTAGAGCCGTCTTCGAGAGTTCTTGGCAACGCTGGTCAAGCGTCGGGAGATGTGTTACGAAGCCTCGCCTTTCGACGCTGGGAGCGCGCATTGTCCTGGCCGCAATTGAGACGGTATCATTGACCAACAGCTGAGATCGCAAGAGGACCAGAATGAGCGACATTGCCGAGCGCGTGAAGAAGATCGTCGTAGAGCATCTCGGCGTCGAGGATGACAAGGTGTCGAACGGGGCCAGTTTTATCGACGATCTCGGTGCCGACAGCCTGGATACGGTCGAGCTGGTCATGGCGTTCGAGGAAGAGTTCGGTCTGGAGATTCCCGACGACGCGGCGGAAAAGATTCTCACCGTCAGTGACGCGATCAAATTCATCGAGGAGAACGCGTCCTAGCCAGGATGCGAACTGCGGCGTTTTGCGGCCGCGTGTTTAATCTGTGGGGCCCTTGATGCGGCGGGTGGTCATTACCGGCATGGGCGTCGTGACGCCGCTCGGCGTCGGTCTCGACGCCGTCTGGCAGCGTTTGATCGCCGGTGCGTCGGGCGCCGGGAAAATCCGAAAATTCGATGCTTCGGAGATGCCGGCCCAGATCGCCTGCGAGGTGCCGCTTGGCACCGAGGCGCCGAACTTCGATGCCGATCGCTTCATGGCGCCCAAGGAGCAGAGGAAGGTCGACGATTTCATCATCTTCGGCATGGCAGCGGCGGCGCAGGCGCTCGAGAATGCGGGTTGGCAGCCGGAAGACGAGGCCTCGCGGCTCAGGACCGGTGTCCTGACGGGCTCGGGCATCGGCGGCTTGCCCGGCATCGAGGACGCCGCCGTCGTCTTGCACGAGCGTGGGCCGAGGCGGATCAGCCCGTTTTTCATACCCGGGCGCCTGATCAATCTCCTCTCCGGCCATATCTCCATTCGCTACGGCTTCAAGGGGCCGAACCACGCCGTCGTCACGGCCTGCTCGACGGGTGCGCATGCGATCGGGGATGCGGCCCGGCTGATCAAATTGGGCGATGCCGACGTCATGGTCGCGGGTGGTGCCGAGGGCGCGATCTGTCCCTTGGGGGTTGCCGGCTTTGCTGCCTGCAAGGCGCTTTCGACCGCTTACAACGACGACCCCGAAGCCGCCTCCAGGCCGTGGGACGAGGGCCGTGATGGCTTCGTCATGGGCGAGGGGTCGGGCATCGTCGTGCTGGAGGAGCTGGAGCATGCGAAGGCGCGCGGCGCCCGCATCCACGCCGAGGTCAGGGGCTATGGGCTTTCCGGCGATGCGCATCACATCACGGCACCGGCCAGCGACGGCGACGGCGGCTATCGGGCGATGCAGGCGGCCCTGAAGGACGCCGGCCTCGCGCCCGAGGCGATCGACTACGTCAACGCCCACGGCACCTCGACGCCGCTCGGCGACGAGATCGAAGTCGGGTCGATCAAGCGGCTGTTCGGGGCGCATGCCTACGAGCTGTCGATGTCGTCGACCAAGTCGTCGATCGGCCATCTGCTCGGCGCCGCCGGCAGCGTCGAGGCGATCTTCTCTGTGCTGGCGATGCGGGACGGGGTGGCGCCGCCGACGCTGAACTTGGAGAAGCCCTCGGCCAGTTGCGATATCGACCTGGTGCCGCTCCGGGCCAAGGAGCGGCGCATCGAGGCGGTGCTCTCCAACTCCTTCGGGTTCGGCGGAACCAACGCTTCGCTGGTGCTGACCCCGGCGCCCTGAGCCCTCGGCGATGCTGCGGGCCCTGCTGACGTCGCTGCTTCTGGGCTTGGTGGTCATTGTCTTGATCGTGGCCGGGGCCGGCCTCTGGGGGTATGGCCAATATACCCGGCCGGGTCCGGCGAAGGGCGAGGTCACCGTCGTCCTGGAACGCGGCGCCGGCGTTCAACAGATCGCCGCGCGGCTGGCCGAAGCCGGTGTCATCGCCGATCCGGACGTCTTCACCATCGCCGTTCGATTGACGGGCCGCGGCCGCGGCTTGCAGGCGGGCGAGTACCGCTTCCAGCCGCAAGACAGCATGGCCAGCGTCGTCGCCCGGCTTCGCGCCGGCGAGACCGTGGTGCGCCGCCTGACCGTGCCCGAGGGCTTGACGTCGGCCGAGGTCCTGGCCCTGGTCGGGGCCGCCGAGGGGCTGGCCGGCGAGCTCGGGCCCCCGCCGCCCGAAGGCGCGCTGCTGCCCGAGACCTATCACTACGGCTATGGCGATACGCGGGCCGGGCTGATCGACCGCATGCGCCGGGCGATGCGCGATGCCTTGTCCGAGATTTGGGCCAAGCGGCTGCCGGACCTGCCGCTGGGCTCGCCCGAGGAGGCGGCGGTCCTCGCCTCCCTGGTCGAGAAGGAGACCGCGGTCTCCTCCGAGCGGGCGCGGATCGCCAGCGTCTTCACCAACCGGCTGCGCCGCGACATGCGCCTGCAGTCCGACCCGACCGTCGTCTTCGCCTTGACCCAGGGGCAAGGGCGCCTGGAGCGACCGCTCAGGAAGGCCGACCTGGAGGTCGACAGCCCCTACAACACCTACCTCGTCAAGGGCTTGCCGCCGGCGCCGATCGCCAACCCGGGCCGGGCGGCACTGCTGGCCGCGGTGCGGCCGTTGGCGACGGACGAGTTCTATTTCGTCGCCGACGGCTCCGGCGGTCACGCTTTCGCGCGCACCTTCAAGGAGCACCAGGCCAACGTGCGCCGCTGGCGCCAGGTGCAGGCGGAACAGCGCAAGACACGCTAGCCCGACGCCGAGGTTATGGCCCCTGCCAGGCGAAGTCCGCATAGTGGGCGTTGAGGTCGGTGTTGTCCCAGTCGAAGGCGTGGTCGCGGAAGATGCCCTTGATCGCCTTGGCGATGGCGAGACGAGGGGAGACCGGGTGGCGGACGTTGTCGAGCCAGCTCTCGTTGCCGTCGGCGCCTTCCTGGCCCTCGACCTCGATCTCCAGCACGCCCGGGATCTCGGCCCGGCGCCTGCGGCCCTCGGCCTCGAAGCGGATCGCCACGACCTTGGTCGGCAGCCGCGTCGTCACCGCGGCGCCGAAGCGGCCCATGGGGCCGCCGGCCCGGCCGCTGAAGATCGCCTCCAAGGCCTGGCGCTGGGGCTCGCTTCCGGTCTCGTCGACATAGACGCCGGCGGTCCAGTCTCCGGCCCCCATGGCGCCCGGCGTATAGATCGCCAAGGCGGCGTGCAGGCCGTCGAGCGAGGTCTCGCCGTAGTGGCCGCGGGCGATCTGGAAGACCATCGGCACGTCGCAATGGCCTTCCGTCGGTGCCGCCATCGGGCCGCCCGCGGGGCTGCGGGGGCCGACGATGCAGGGGCACAAGATCTCGCAGTTGCAGTTTTCCAGATACGCGCCCTCGAGGCGCCATTCGGCTGCGTCGGTCATCGCCTCTCTCCCTCTCTCATGCTGGGCGGCCTAGAACAAGAACACGCCTTTTCCCGTCGCCTGGCCATCGAAGCGACGATAGGCCTCCTCGGCGTCGTCGAGTTTCCAGCGATCGGTGAAGAGGCGCTCCACCGGCAGCTTGCGGCCGGCGACGAAGTTGGCGCAGTCGGCCTGGATCGTGGTCGAGAAGGTCCACGAGCCGATGACGGAGACCTGGGGGAAGATCAGGTCGCGGGCGACGTCCACGGTCAGCTCGCCGCCGACGCCGACCATGCAGGCCGTGCCCCAGGCGCGCGTCCCGCGGACCGCCGACAACCGTGCTTCCGGACTCGACGTGCAATCGAGGCTCTTGTGTGCGCCTTCGCCCCGGGTCAGCTCCTTGATCGCCTCCACGGGGTCGGTCTCGGCGGCATTGATCACCTCGTCGGCGCCGAATTCGGCCGCGAAGGCGCAGCGCTCGGGCAGGACGTCGACGGCAATGACGCGCGCGCCCATGGCCGAGGCGATCAACGTCCCCGACAGGCCAACCGGGCCCTGGCCGAAGATGGCGATGGTCTCGTCGCCATGCAGTTCCAGGCGGCGGAGCGCGCTGTAGGCGGTGCCGGTGCCGCAGGAGATGGCGGCACCGACCTCGAACGACAGGTCCTCGCGTAGCGGCACCAGCGTCGTGACGGGCACCTTCATGTAGTCGGCATGCGCCCCGTGGCCGTTGATGCCGAAGACGGTCGCGCCCTCGACGCACATCTGGCCCCAGCCGGTGCGGCAATGGCGGCAGACACCGCAGCCCTCGTAGTGATGGTCCATCACCCGCTGGCCGACTTGGGCCTCGTGCTCGGCCACGGCGGTGCCGACCGCGGCGACGACGCCGCAGGGCTCGTGCCCGGCGATGGACCGCTCGCCCGAGCCGGTGCCCAGCAGGCCAGGGTCGTCCGCGTCGGCGCGATAGATGTGCAGGTCCGTGCCGCACATGCCGGAGGCCTTGATCTCGAGCACCACCTCGCGCGGGCCGGGGGTGGGATCGGGGAACTCGCGGATCTCGAGCGTCCGATCGCCGGTGAACACCACTCCTCGCATGACAGTCTCTCCCTTGAACCGACCTTCCCCAGACGGTCGACCGACCCCCGTTTCAGAGTAGGCGGCCAAAGTTTCGATGGCAATTCCGCCGTCCATCGGCGGTGCCCGTCCTCAGAGCTTGCGGGGCAGGCGGGCGACCAGGACGTCGAGCAGGGCCGGCGGCAGCAGGCTGACGGCGCCGGTGATGGCACGTAGCGGCCAGGGGAAGGCGATGAAGCCCTTGCGCCTGGCCAGTCGGGCCTGGATGTAGCCGGCGGCGCGGTCGGCGGTCCATAGGAGCGGCATCGGAAACGCGTTGGTCGCCGTGATCCGGCTCTCGACGAAGCCGGGGCAGATGACGGCGACATCGACGCCGTCGTCGGCATGGCGGCGGCGTAGGCCGTCGCCCCAGACCCTGACCGCGGCCTTGCTGGCGGCGTAGTCGGGGGCGCCGGCGAGGCCGAGATAGCCGGCGAGGGAGCTGACGATGGCGATCTGACCCCGGCCCCGAGCCTGCATCGCCTCGAGCGCCGGCAGCACGGTGTTGACGACGCCCATGAGATTGACCGCAAAGATCGTATGGGCGCGTGCCGCCTCGTCGAGGCCGACGCCGTCGATCCCGGCGTTGGCGACGACGAGGTCGAGGGGGCGGCGTCCATCGAGGTCGCCGATCCAGTCCGCCATCGCCGGGCGATCGCGCACGTCCAGGTCGCGGGCCTCGACCGTCGCGCCGAGCCCCCGGCAGGCCGTGGCGGTTGCCTCGATGCGGTCGGCATCACGACCGGTCAGGGCCAAGTGAACGCCCGCCTCGGCATAGAGGCGGGCCAGCGCAGCGCCGATCCCGGAGGAGGCGCCGGTGATGAGGACGGCCTTGGGCTCTTTCATGGGACCACCGCCCCGGACCTTGCCGGGCGAGACTTGTTGTCGGAAGGGACGAATTATATAGTGGCGCCGTCCAGGGTGCGCCACAACATATAGGCTCCTACGAGGCAGGATGTGACCCTTTCCAGCATGACCGGCTTCGCCCGGGCCAACGGTGGCGACGACCGCTTCGCCTGGGTCTGGGAGCTTCGGAGCGTCAACGGCCGGGGCCTCGACGTGCGCTGCCGGTTACCGAGCGGCCACGACGGCCTGGAGACCCCGGTGCGGAACGCGATCGGCCGGCAACTCAGCCGCGGCAGCGTTTCCGTCAACCTCAGGGCCGAGCGGGCCGCCGGCGAGGCAACGGTGCGCATCAACCAGGCGGTGCTGAACCGGCTCATGGAGTTGGCCGACAAGCTTCGGCGCGACCGTCCCGGCGCGACCGTCTCGATCGACGGCCTGCTCAACGTTCGCGGTGTTGTCGAGATCGCCGAGGGCGAAGAGGACGAGGCGACGCGGGAGGGCCGCGAGGCGGCGATGCTTCGTGACTTCGAGACGGCACTCGACGGGCTGGTCGCGGCGCGGCGCGAGGAGGGGCGCCATCTGGCCGTCGTTCTCGCCGAGCAGCTGGACCGGATGGAGGGCCATGTCCTCGCCGCCGCCACGACGGCCGCCACCCAGCCCGACGCCATCCGCGTCCGGCTCGAAGCACAGATCGCGGCGCTGACGGAACGACCGCAAGACCTCAGCCAAGAACGCCTGGCGCAGGAGGTTGCGATCCTGGCGGCGAAGGCGGATGTGCGCGAAGAGCTCGACCGTCTGGGCGCCCATGTCGCCGCCGCGCGCGAGCTCGTGGCCGGCGGCGAGGCGGCCGGCCGGCGCCTCGATTTCCTGGCCCAGGAGTTCAATCGCGAGGCCAATACCCTGGTTTCGAAATCGGCCGACATGGAATTGACGCGGGCAGGCCTGGACTTGAAGGCGGTGATCGACCAGTTCCGAGAGCAGGCGCAGAACATCGAGTGAGGAGCGAGGCCGAGATGTCCGGGGTCGAGATCACACGTCGAGGCTTGATGCTCGTCCTCTCCTCGCCGTCGGGCGCCGGCAAGACGACGATCGCGCGCGGCCTGTTGGCGCGCGACGACAACCTGGAGATGTCGGTCTCGGTGACGACCCGGCCGGCGCGTCCCGGCGAACGGGAAGGCGTCGACTACGATTTCATCGATTCCGACGCCTTCGGAATAATGGTCAACCGGCGCGAGCTGTTGGAGCACGCCAAGGTCTTCGACCACTACTACGGTACCCCGGCGGCACCGGTAGAGGCGGCCTTGGTACAGGGCCGGGACGTGCTCTTCGACATCGACTGGCAAGGCACACAGCAGTTGGCGCAGACCGCTCGCGACGACCTGGTCAGCGTCTTCATCTTGCCGCCCTCGACCACGGACCTCGAGCGCCGCCTGGAGAGCCGGGCCCAGGACAGCGCCGCCGTGGTCGCTCGCCGGATGGCAGAGGCGGCCGAAGAGATCAGCCATTGGGCCGAGTACGACTACATCGTCGTCAACGACGACGCCGTCCGCGCCACCGACGAGGTCAACGCCATCCTGATCGCCGAGCGCAAGCGCCGCGAGCGTCAGACCGGTCTCTTGGATTTCGTCAAGCAGCTTCGCGAGGGGCAGTAGGGAAGGCGAGGGGCCTCAGTCGTCTCTCGCCGCCCATTGATGGAAGAGCGTCGTCGTGGCCGCGTCGGCGGGAAAGAAGCTCTCGATCCGGATCTCCTGCACGGTGACGTCCTGCGGCGTGCCGAGCGTCGCGATCGTGGTAAAGAGGTTGATCGCCGTTGCGCCTTTGACGAACCGCATCGCCAGGACCGGCTCTTGCGGGCTCTCGATAGCGGTGATTTCCGACAGCTTGGGAACATCGGGGTAGGCGAGCAGCCGCTCCAAGAGTGCCGCCGTCTCGGCCGAGCCATCTGCCAGCGCGTCGGCCTGCACGCCGTGCAGAAAGGCGAGCGCTACCTCGCGCCAGTTGACGATCAGCGGCCGCAGCCAGTCCGGGGCCAAAAGCGCGTCGGCGAGATTGACGGGGGCCGCCGGATCCGGTGCGCGCGGCGGGCTGTCGGCCAGGAAGCCGGTCAACCGCTGCGAGCCCATATTCTCGCGCAATACGTTCCAGCGTCGATCGACGACCAGCGCCGGATAGGGCTCTTGCTGGCCGAGCATGTGATCGAGGGCCCGGTTGACGACCAAGAGCTCCGGTGCGCCCAGCTCGCCCTCGCGCCAAATGGGGGCGTAGCCCGCCGCCAGCAACAGTTCGTTCTGCTGGCGATAGGGCAGGTCCATGGCGGTGGCGAGACGCAAGACCATCTCGCGGCTGGCCTGCGCGCGGCCGAGCTCCAGGAAGCTGACGTGGCGCTGCGAGACCTCGGCCAGATGCGCCAGCGCCAATTGCGACAGGCCGCGCCGCTGTCGCCACCAGCGCAGCCGCGCGGGGAAACCAGCGGAGTCGTTCATGACTACCTGCCACGTAGTTGATGCTATCGCTCCAACGGACACTATCACCGCACGCGGCATAGCGGGAGGCGGCGGTCGTTATGGGCGAGGTGCTTGGTGTCGGCATCGCGGTTCTGTCGAGCAGTCTCGGCGGGGCGGCGGCGGCGGTGACGCGCCATCTCGTCGTCAGCGCCGATCCCATCATGCTGGCGATCCTGCGCTTCGGCGTCGGTTTCCTCTGCGTCTTGCCGGTTGCGATCCTGGTCCGTGCCAAGTGGCCCGAACGGCGGGATTGGCTCGCGGTCGCGGCGCTGGGGGTCATGTTCTTCGCCGTCGCCATCGTGCTCTACAACATCGCGCTAGGCTACACGACCGCCGCCCGTGCCAGCCTCGCGCTCTCGACGCTACCGTTTCAGACCATGCTGGTGGGCGCGCTGTTGGGTATCGAGCCAATGACGGGCCGGAAGACGGCGGGCGTCGCTATCGCCATGGCGGGCGTCGCCGCCGCCCTCGGCACCGGCCTGGCGGAAGCGCCGCCGGGCGCCTGGCGCGGCGAGCTGGTGATGCTCGGGACGGCGTTCTGCATGGCTCTCTACAACGTCTGGTCGCGGCCCTATGTCGAGCGTGCCAGCGTCTTCGGCTTCCTCACCGTCGGCATGGGGGCGGGCGCGCTGGCCCTCGTCGTCGTCGGCATGGCCACCGGCGCCTTCGGTGTCTTGAGCGGGTTCGGCCCGCGGGAATGGACCGCGGCCGTCTATCTCGGCGTCGGCGGCGGCGCGCTCGCCTTCATTCTCTGGGTTCTCGCTCTTCAGAAGGCGAGCCCGACGCGCGTCGCCATCACGATGACGGTCAATCCGGTGGCGGCGGCACTGTTGGCGACGGTGCTGCTGGCCGAGCCGATTACGGTTAACTTCATGGTCGGCCTCGGCACCGTGTTCCTGGGCATCTGGATCGCCGCCACGGAGTCGAAGGCCGCAAATCCGGGGAGGGAACGAGAGATGGACTTGAAGGACCGATTGAACGAGAAACTGCTGCCCTTCGCGAAGCACCTCGGCATCCGCTTCACGGCAGCCGAGCCTGACCGGGTGGTGGCCGAGATGGCGGTCCTGGACGAGTTTTGCACCAAGCCGGCGGTCGCCCATGGCGGCACCGTCATGGCCTTTGCCGATACGCTCGGCGGGGCCGGCACCTTCCTCAACCTGCCCGAGGGGGCCGGGACCACGACCATCGAGAGCAAGACGAATTTCCTGGCGGCCGCACCCGTCGGCTGCACGCTCATCGGCGAGGCGACGCCGGTGCATCGCGGCCGGACGACCATGGTCTGGCAGACCCGGATTTCAACAGACGCTGGGCGCCTCGTGGCCCTCGTCACGCAGACCCAGCTCGTCCTCGCCGCCAAGGCTTAGAGCAAGGCCGAAGGCGGCGACAAGAAGCGGGAAGCGTTGCCGGCGCGCCGGGGCGATCCTGGCCGTCTCGCAATTCGAGGTCAGCGATGCCCGCAACACTGATTGGCTTGGCCTGCCTCATCGTCTTCGCCCTCTCGCAGGCGGCGAGGGACGCGTTCTTCGCCAACGTCTTCCAATCGGTGAGCTTTCTCGTCGTCGCTATCCTGGCCTTCGGCGGCTCGACGACCGTCTTCGGGGCCTGGGCGTGGCTCGACAAGCCGAAAGAGCTGCGCGTGCTCGTCGCCCACAGGCGGCTCTTCCTGGGCTTGAACGCGACCACGGCGGCGGCATGGCTCGCCTACTTCTTCGCCTTGAAGAACCTCGAGCCCGCGATCGTGAACACGCTTTACACCGGCATCGGACCGATCGCGGTCTTGGCGCTGTCGGCACTCGGCCTGCCACTGGCCCGGGGCGGGCGCACCGGCCGGCTGGAGCGGATCGGCTACTTCGGTGTCGGCGCGTCGTTACTGGCGGTCGCCGCCGTCGCGACGACCGGCCAATCGGGGCTGGTGGGCAAACCCTCGGGCAGCGCTGCCTCGGCCGTGCTGGTGGCGACGATCGGCGGTGCGCTCATCACCTTCAGCCACATGATCGCCCGTCGTCTGGCTGATCTCGGCATCTCGTCCAAGGCCTTGTTGGGGCTGCGCTTTCTCTTCACCCTGGGCCTCGCCTTGGCGGCCGAGCTCGCCTTGGGTCGGGCGGAGATGCGCCCCGACCTCGACGCCGTGCCCTTCCTGGCGCTCGCTGCCTTCGCCCTGATCGTCATCCCCAGCTTCTTCCTGCAACTCGGCATCGCCCGGACATCGCCGCTGGCCGTCAACGTCATCCGCTCGCTGGGCCCGATCTTCGTCTTTGCGGTACAGCAACTGGATGGGCGCATCCGCTTCTCCGCCGGGACGCTCGCCTGCATTCTCGCCTTCATAGGATTCGCCCTCCTGACCAGCGTGTTGCGCGGCTGGGCCGAAGCGGGTCGAAAATGACCCCCTACCGCTTACCCGCTGCCTCGAGGACGCGGGCGAGGCGGCAGAAGGCGGCGATGTCGAGTTCCTCGGGCCGGCGGGTTGGGGCTACCTCGGCTGCGGCCAGCAGCGCTTCCGGATCGGGCGATACTTGCCTCAGGCTCGATCGCAGCATCTTACGCCGTTGGCCGAAGGCCGCGGCGACGAGGCGCCCCAAGACCTCGGCGGACGCCGGCGCCAGAGGCTCGGCGCGCGGCGTGATCCGCACTACCGTCGAAGTCACCTTGGGCGGCGGCGTGAAGGCTCGCGCCTGCACGTCGAAGAGGGCGGTGACCTCGGCCCGCCATTGCGTCATCACCGACAGCCGACCATAGGTCTTGCCGCCGGGCTCCGCGGCCAGGCGCTCGGCGACCTCTTTCTGGAACATCAGCGTCAGACGTTCGAAGAGCGACAGCCGATCGAGCCACTTGAAGAGCAGCGCCGTGGCGATGTTGTAAGGCAGGTTGGCGACGACGACCGCCGGGCCGTCGAGAAGGCTCGCCTCGTCGATGGCGAGGGCGTCGGCGTCGATGATGTCGAGCCGGCCGGGGGCTGCCGCCGCCAGCTCCTCCAGGGCCGCGAGACAGCGGGAATCCCGCTCGACCGCGATCACGCGGATCGCACCCGCGGCGAGCAGCGAGCGCGTCAGGCCGCCCGGGCCGGGCCCGACCTCGAGGACGGTCAGGTGGCGCAGGTCGCCGGCGGCGCGGGCGATCCTGTTGGTCAGGTTTCGATCGAGCAGAAAGTGCTGGCCCAGCGACTTGCGGGCGTCGAGACCGTGGCGGCGAATGACCTCGCCGAGCGGCGGCAGGCGATCGAGCGGGTCGCCGGTGCCGGGCTCAGTCATGCCCGCCGGCATCGTGGCGGCGGCGCGCTTGCGCGATCTCGTCGGCCAGGCGGAGCGCTTGGACCAGGCTGTCTTCCTTTGCCTGACCGGTGCCCGCGATATCCAGCGCGGTGCCATGGTCGGGCGAGGTCCGAACGACGGTGAGACCGAGCGTGACGTTGACGCCCTGATCGAAAGCCAGCGTCTTCAGCGGGATCAGCGCTTGATCGTGGTACATGCAGAGCGCCGCGTCGTAGCGCTCGCGGGCGGCCTCGTGGAACATCGCGTCGGCGGCGAAGGGGCCTTCCACCAGGTGTCCGCGTGCCCTGAGCGCGTCGATCGCGGGCTGGATGATATCCAACTCCTCGCGCCCCAGATTGCCCGCCTCGCCGGCATGCGGGTTGAGGCCGGCGACCCAGAGGCGCGGCGCGGCGAGGTC
>JASLMY010000166.1 GCA_030746295.1 Alphaproteobacteria bacterium
CCTGGAAGGTGTCGCCGATCGAGGGATCCATGAAGCGGTCGATGCGGCTGGCGACGTGCGGCACCGTCAGGTAGGCGACGGTGACGGCGAGGCCGCCCACTAGGGCCAGGACGCCGACCCAGAAGAGCGGCAGGCCGGCCATGAAGACCTGCGCGCACCAGACCAGCGAGACCATGATCGCCATGCCGAAATCGGGCTGGGCGACGAGCAGTGCAAGCACCAGCGCGGTGACTGCTCCGGCGATCAGGTTGCCCGGGATGGCCGCTTGCTCCTTTTGTGCCGACAGCATCCAGGCGGTGACCACGACCAGGAAGGGCTTGACGAACTCGGAGGGCTGCAACGAGAAGGCGCCGAGCACGAGCCAGCGGCTGGCACCCTTGACCTCGGTGCCGACGAACAGGGTCGCCGCCAGCAGGCCGATGGCGACGACGAGACCGACAACGGCGAAGCGACGGATCATAGTCGCCGACAGCATCGAGATCGCCAGCATCGCGGCCACCGCCGGGCCCAGGAACATGAGCTGACGCCGCGCGAAATAGAAGGAATCGAAGCCGATCCGCTCGGCCACGGCCGGGCTCGCGGCCAGCGCCAGCAAGGCACCGGCGGCGATCAGAAGGCCCAAGGCCAAGAGCATCCAGCGGTCGACGGTCCACCACCAGCGGCCGACGATGCTCGTGTCTGTGCGGGCGAGCATGCTCATGGTGCCGCCTCGCAATTCCGCTGGGCCAACTCATCGACCAAGGCGATGAAGGCCTCGCCCCGCGCCTCGAAGCTGGTGAACTGATCGAACGAGGCGCAGGCCGGGGACAACAATACAACCCGGCCTGCGCCACCAGCAGTCGACGCGGCCCGATACGCGGCCCTGACTGCCGTTTCGAGATCGCCCGAGGCCTGGCAAGCGACCTGGCCCTCGAGCGTTTGGGCGAATTCACCAGCCGCCTCGCCGATGAGGTAGGCCTGCTCGACCTTGGGGAAGAAATCGGCCAAGCCGGCGATCCCGCCCGCCTTGGGCAGGCCGCCGGCGATCCAATGAATGCGGTCGTAGGCGGCCAGCGCGTGGGCGGCGGCCTCGGCGTTGGTCGCCTTGCTGTCGTTCACGAAGACGACGCCGCCGACCTTGGCGACCCGCTGCATCCGGTGGGCGAGACCGGGGAAGCTGCGGAGGCCGTCCTGGATCGCGGCCTCGTCGAGGCCGAGCTCGAGCGCCACTGCCGTCGCCACGGCCGCGTTCTGCCAGTTGTGGGCACCCAGCAGGCTGTCGATCCCGGCCAGCGAGGCGATCGGCCGCGAAACACCGTCGCGGGCCCGATAGATAACGCCGTCGTCGACATGGATACCGTCCTCCAGCGCCCGGCCGACGGCGACCGGCACGAGGCGGCGCCCCACCGCGCCGAGCCAATCGGCGATGTCCCGGCTGTCGGCGTCGTCGACGCCGACGACCGCCAGCGAGTCCGCGCCCGCCATCTCGAAGAGGCGCCGCTTGGCACGGACGTAGCCGGCCATGTCGCCGTGCCGGTCGAGATGATCGGGGCTGAGGTTCATGAGCACGGCGACGGCTGGCCGCAGGCTTCGGGTCAGGTCGATCTGATAGGACGAGAGCTCCAGGACGTAGGCGCCGTCGGCAGCCAACGGATTGAGGTCCAGAACCGGCCGGCCGAGGTTGGCGCCGATCTCGACCCGCTTGCCGGCCTGCGCCAGAATGTGGCCCAGAAGCGCGGTGGTGGTGGACTTGCCGTTGGTGCCGGTGATCGCGACCAGGCACGCCGTCGGCCGAGTCCGCGCGAAGAGCTCGACATCGCCCAAAACCTCGATGCCAAGGCGCCTCGCCAGCCGGACCGCGGCATGGGGCCGGGGATGGGTCAAGGGCACGCCGGGGCTCAGCACCAGGACCGCCATGTCGGCCCAGGCTTCGGGGCTGGGCTCGGCCAGCGCGATGGTATCGTCGAGACGGGCCTCGATCTCGGCCCGGCGGTCCGGGCCGTCGTCCCAGGCGCTGACCCGGGCGCCGCCGGCGGCCAGCGCCCGCGCCGCCGACAGGCCGCTGGCGCCGAGGCCGAAGACGGCCACCGATCGATCCCGATATGCCTCGATAGAGATCACCCGGTCACCTCAACTTCAAGGTCGCGAGACCGGCCAGCGCCAGGATCACCGAGATGATCCAGAAGCGGATGACGATGGTCGGCTCGGCCCAGCCCTTCTGCTCGAAGTGGTGATGCAGGGGCGCCATGCGGAAGACGCGGCGGCCGGTGAGCTTGAAGGAGGCCACCTGGACGATCACCGACACGGCTTCGAGGACGAATAGCCCGCCGACGATCGCCAGCACCAACTCGTGCTTGGTGACCACCGCCACCGAGCCGATGCCGCCGCCAAGCGCCAGGCTGCCGGTGTCGCCCATGAAGACCATGGCCGGCGGCGCGTTGAACCAGAGGAAGCCGAGCCCGGCACCGACCATGGCGCCGCAGAACACCGCCAGCTCGCCCGAGCCCGGCACCGAGTGGATCTGCAAGTAGTTCGAAAAGACGACGTTGCCCGCCAGATAGGCGATGAGGGCGAAGGCGCTGGCGGCAATGATCACCGGCCCGATGGCCAGGCCGTCGAGGCCGTCGGTCAGGTTCACGGCGTTCGAGGCGCCGACCACGATGAAGGCGGCGAAGGGCACGAAGAACCAGCCGAGGTTGACCACCAGGTCCTTGACGAAGGGCAGCGACAGGCCGGTGCTGAGCGGCGAGGGGGTCGTCCGCATGATCCAGATCAGCGCCAGCACCGCGATCACGACCTCGATCGCCAGCTTGGTCTTGCCGGGCAGGCCGCGATGGTTGGCTCGACTGACCTTGAGGTAGTCGTCGGCGAAGCCGACCAGGCCGAAGCCGGCGGTGATGAAAAGTACCGGCCAGATGTAAGGGTTGGTGAGATCGGCCCAGAGCAGGGTCGCGACCGAGAGCGCCAACAGGATCATGAAGCCGCCCATGGTCGGCGTGCCCTGCTTGGTCAGAAGGTGCCGCTCGGGGCCGTCGTCGCGGATCGGCTGACCGTTGCCTTGATGATGCTTGAGCAAGCGGATGATCGCCGGGCCGCAGACGAAGCTGATGACGAGCGCCGTCAGGATGGCACCGCCGGTCCGGAAGGTTAGATACCGGAACAGGTTGAAGACGATGAAATCGTCGGCCAGCGGATAGAGGAAGTTGAAGAGCATCGCTCGCTTCCGGTTGTCCTAACGCGTGTCCATCATCATTGCTCAAGCCGTCGCCGCGACCGGCCCGACATCACCGTTCAATTCCAAGAGGGCGGCGACGATCGGCGCCATCGCCATGCCCAACGAGCCCTTGACGGTGACCACGTCGCCGGCCCGAACCGCGTCGGCCACGAGCGGCAGGAGCTCGGCCGAGGTCTCGGCCCAGGCGCCACGCCGTGCGGCGGGCAAGGCCGCCAGCATCGAGGCCATGCAAGGGCCGCAAGCGAAGACCACGTCGACCTCGCGCTCGACGATCGCCTCGGCCAAGCCGACGTGCAGCGCCTCGGCCTGCTCGCCCAGCTCGAGCATGTCGCCCAGAACGGCGACGCGCCGCCCGCCCGGGCCCGGCGCGGCCCGTCCCAAGACTTCGAAGGCGGCCCGCATCGAGGCCGGATTGGCGTTGTAGCTCTCGTCGATCACGCGCAGGCTGCCGCCCCGGCAGGCGACGACGTGCTGGCGCCCGCGACCCACCAGAGGCCCGACCTCGGCGAGCGCCCCGGTGGCGCGGGAGAGGTCGGCACCGAGCGCCGTCACGGTGGCCAGCACGGCCAGGCTGTTGACTGCCCAATGCCGCCCCGGCGCGCCGATATCGTAGGTGATGGGCCGGCCGGCAACCTCGGCCGAGACGGCGATGCCGTCGGCACGCTCGACCATGCGCAGCAGGCGGACGTCGGCCCGCGCGTCCTCGCCGAAGCCGAGGATGGTCCCGGCACCGGCAGCCTTGGCCGCCGCCTCCAGGATATCGAAGTGCGGCGTGTCGCGGCAGAGGACCGCGGCGCCGCCGGGCTCCAGCGCCTCGAAGATCTCGGCCTTGGCGCGGGCGATGTCGGCGAGCGTATCGAAAACCGCCATATGGGCCGGTTGGATCGCGGTGATGAGGGCGAGGCTCGGTCGAACCATCGCCGTCAGCCGGGCGATCTCGCCCGGATTATTCATGCCCAATTCGAAGATGCCGAAATCGGTGCCGCGCGGCATCCGGGCGAGGCTCAACGGCACGCCCCAGTGATTGTTGAGGCTGGAGGCGCTGGCATGAACCCGGCCCTCGCCGGCGAGCACCCGGGCCAACGCCTCCTTGGTGCCGGTCTTGCCGACGCTACCGGTGATGGCGACGATCCGGCCCTCGACCTCGGCCCGCCGCTGCCGGCCCATGGCCTCGAGGGCGGCGAGGGTGTCGTCGACGACGAGCAGCGGCCCGGCCGCGGCGGAAGCGTCGAAGCACCCAGCGACCACGGCGGCGGCGGCGCCCGCCTCGAAGGCCCGGGCGACAAAGTCGTGGCCGTCGAAGTTGGGTCCCCGGATGGCGACGAAGAGCTCGCCCGGCGCGATCGTGCGGCTGTCGATGGCAATGCCCGTCGCGGTCCAGTCCGCGGTCGCAAGCCCACCGGTGGCCGCCGCCGCCTCGGCCGATGTCCAGAGTGCCGTCGCCGTCATGCCGCCCTGCCCCCGCACTCCTGCGCCGCGGCGCGGGCCTCGGCGGTGTCGTCGAAGGGCAGTACCTCGTCGCCGACATACTGGCCGCTCTCGTGACCCTTGCCGGCGATGATGAGAAGGTCTTCCGCCTCGAGCCCGTCCAAGCCGGCGCGGATGGCCTCGGCCCGGTCGCCGATCTCGATCGCGTCAGGGCAGCCGGCCAGGATCTCGGCCCGGATCCGAGCCGGCGCCTCGCTGCGCGGATTGTCGTCGGTGACGACGACGCGGTCGGCGAGCCGGGCGCCGATCCGCCCCATCTCGGGCCGTTTGCCACGGTCGCGGTCGCCGCCACAGCCGAAGACCAGCACCAGCCGGCCGGCGGCGGCGGGGCGCAGCGCCCGAAGCGCGTTCTCCAGCGCGTCCGGCTTGTGCGAGTAGTCGACGTAGACCGGCGCGCCGGAGCCGTGGTAGGCGACCAGGTCGAGGCGTCCCGGCACGCCCTTCAGCCTCTCCAGCTGGCCCATCGCCGCCTCCGCCTCGCTGCCGGTGGCGATGACGAGGCCGAGGGCGCAGAGCGCGTTCATGGCCTGAAAAGCGCCCCGGAGCGGCAGCACGATCTCGGAGCGGATGCCGAAGACCTCGAGCGCCAGGCGCTGTCCGGCGCGGTCGTCCGAGAGACCGCGGAGCCGGACCTCGGAGCCGGCGGTACCATAGCTGACGATCTCATGCCGGTGGCGCTGGCAGACCGTTTGCAGGCGATCGAAGACGTCGCTGTCGGCGTTCAGCACGGCGGTGCCGCCGTCGGCCATGACGGCGCCGAACAACCGCAGCTTGGCCGCCAGGTAGTCGTCGGCATCGGCGTGATAGTCGAGATGGTCCCAACCGATATTGGTGAAGGCCGCCGCCGTCACCTCGACGGCGTCGAGACGATGTTGATCGAGGCCGTGGCTGGAAGCCTCCAACGCCAGGCATTCGACACCCCCGGCGGCGAGCTCGGCGAGGTGGCGGTGCAACGCGATCGGCTCGGGCGTGGTGTGGGCCAGTGGCTCAGTCGCCTTGCCGGCGATGACGCCGAGGGTGCCGAGGCTGGCCGCGGAGTGGCCGAGGCCCGACCAGATCTGAGCCGTGAAATTGACCACCGAGGTCTTGCCGTTGGTGCCGGTGACGGCAGCCACGGTGGCGGGCTGGCGGGCGAAGAATCGGGCTGCCATTCGGGCCAGACGGCGGCGCGGCTCCGCATCTTGGATCACCGGGACGGAAATTGCTTCGAGCCGCGGATCGGGCGCGGCGAGGACCGCGGCGGCGCCCTTGGCGAGGGCCTCGGCGATGAAGTCGAAGCCGTCGAGCCGGGTGCCGGAAATGGCGGCGAAGAGGTCGCCTCGCCGCACCCGGCGACTGTCGACCGACAAGCCGTCGATCTCGACCTCGCCGGCCGCGCCACCGACGGCGCCGTCGCTGAGATCAGAAAGACGCACGGCGCGGCCTCCGGCTGTAGAGGGCGATCTCCATCGCCCGGTTGACTTCGGCCGCCTCCTCGTCGATCGATCCGACCGCCAGCAGAGGCGCGATGCGGGCGATGACACGGCCCGCCGTGGGCGCCGCGTTCCAGCCCGCGGTGGCATAGCCCTTGGTCGCCTCGATGCCTTGCGGCTGGTCGAGCAGAACCAGCACGGCGTAGCGCGGCCGGGTCATCGGGAAGACGCCGACGAAGGTGGTGATGCGAGCACTGCGGTCATAGCCGCTCGCCACCGCCTTTTCCGCCGTCCCGGTCTTGCCGCCGACCAAATAGCCGGGCACGTCGGCCTGCTTGGCCGTGCCCTCGACGACGACGGCGCGCAGCAAGCGGCGCATCACCTCGGAGGTCCGATTCGAGATCACCCGAATGCCGGCCACGGACGGCCCGTCGCGCTTGACGAGCGTGGCCGGCCGCAAGATGCCGCCGTTGACGATCGCGGCGACGGCGCTCAACGCCTGCAACGGGCTCACCGCCAGACCGTGCCCGAAGGCGACGGTCATGGTGTTGATTTCGCGCCAAGGTGAGGGGCTGAGCGGCGCGCCTACCTCGGGCAGCTCCAACGCGGCGCGGCGCAGCATGCCGAGGCGGCGCATGAAAGCCTGTTGGCGCTCGGTGCCGAGGTCGAGCGCCATCTTGGCGGAACCGATGTTGGAGGAGTAGACGAAGATCTCCGGTACCGAGAGCCAGCGCTTCTGCGCGTGGTGGTCGCGGATGACGAAGCGCGAGACACGGATCGGCTTGGTGGCGTCGTAGCCGTCCTTCAGCGTCACCTTGCCGCTGTCCAGCGCCATCGCAGTGTTGAAGACCTTGAACACGGAGCCGAGCTCGTAGACGCCGAGGCTGACGCGATTGAAACGGGCCATCTCGGAGGCGGTTCCGGCGTGATTGGGGTCGTAGTCCGGCAGCGAGGAGAGCGCCAGGATTTCGCCGCTCTCGACATCGAGCACGACGCCGCCCGCTGCGATCGCCCGGAAGCGCTCCATGGCGACCCGTAGCTCGTCGCGAAGCGCATGCTGGACGCGGGTATCGAGCGACAGCGCCAACGGCTCAGCCCCGCGCGCATGCCCCTTCAGCGGCTCGTCGAAAAAGCGCTCGACGCCGGCGATGCCGTTGTTGTCGACGTCGACGAAGCCGACCGTGTGCGCCGCCAGGCCGCCCAGCGGGTAGATCCGGCGCTGCTCTTCCTGGAAGGCGAGCCCGGGAACGCCGAGGCTGTTGATCTGGTACTGCTGGCTGGGCGTCAGGTTGCGCTTGAGCCAGACGAAGGCCCGGCCGGAGCGAAGCTTGGCGACGATCTCCGCCCGGCTCAGCTCGGGCAGGATCAGGCTCAACCGCTCGGCCGCCCGTTCCGGCTCCAGAACCACGCGGGCGTCGGCGTAGAGCGAGGGCGAGACCAGGTTGGTGGCCAGGAGAACACCGTTTCGGTCGACGATGTCGGCGCGCTCGGCGACGCGGGGACCGGCCATCTGGCCGCGGGCGCGCCGGGGCTCGCCCTGCTCGGCCAACAGCATCAGCTCGCCGAGGCGGAAGGCGATGACCGCGAAGGCAACGGCGAAAACGAGACCCATGAACTGCAGCCGCCCGCGCCCGGTACAAAGCCAGTCGGACATCGCCGCCGGCGCCGGTGCTGCGGCCGCGCCGGGCTCGACGGTGTCGCTACCGTTCGGGGCCCTCAACGGTCGATCTCCGCACCGACCAGCAACAGATCTTTCGGCGGCCGCGGCTTGAAGGCCGGCAACGGCAGCCCGCCGGTTTTGGCCTCGCCGTCCTGGTGCCGCCGCGGCAGCTCGGCGAGCGCACCGGTCTGCGCCGGGGCGATCGGTTGCAGGCCCAGCCGGTCGATGTGGCGCATGGCGAGGTCTTGCAGGCGGTCGGGCCGGTTGAGGTAACTCCACTCGGCCTTGAGGACCTGGATCGTCTTCTGCTCGTCGATCACCTGGCGATCCAGTTGGGCCAAATGGCGCTCCAGCTTCTGGGTCTGGTTCTCCAGCAGATAAAGGCCGACGGAGAGGCCGCCCAACAGCAGCAGCGCCGCAGAGGTGAGAACCGGCCGCATCAGGCCGCGGCCTCCAGCGCCGGTGCCTCGGTTCGCACCGCGGCCCGCATCCTGGCCGAGCGGGCGCGCGGGTTGCGGGCGCATTCGGCCGCCGTCGGCCGCTTGACGCCGCGGAAGAGCAACCGGAAGGTCGGTGCCGCCGGCGACTCTTCGGGCGGCGGCAGATGGCGCGAGACGGCCGATCCGCGGCCGCTGCGCCGGCCCAGGAAACGTTTGACCTCGCGGTCCTCGAGGGAGTGGAAAGAGACCACGACGAGACGCCCCGCCGGCGCCAGCAGGCGTTCCGCCGCCGCCAGGCCGCGGGCCAATTGGCCGAGCTCGTCGTTGACGTGGATGCGGAGCGCCTGGAAGGTCCGCGTCGCCGGGTGCAGGCGGCCGCTGCGACCGACGGCGCGGGCGACGATCTCAGCCAGCTCGCCGGTGCGCCGAATGGGGCCCTCGCGCCGAGCCTTGACAATTGCCCGGGCGACGGCGCGGGCGCGCCGTTCTTCGCCGTAGACGTGGATGACGTCGGCGAGTTCGGTTTCGCTGGCGTGGTTGACGAACTCGGCGGCGTCGGTACCGACCTGCTCCATCCGCATGTCGAGCGGGCCGTCCTTCTGGAACGAAAAGCCGCGCGCGGGGTCGTCGATCTGCATGCTGGAGACGCCGAGGTCGAGCGCCACCCCGTCGACCGCGGCGACCTTTCGCTCGGCCAGCAATCGGTCCATCTCGGCGAAGCGACCGGCGATCAACTCGAGGCGCCCAGCGTTGGCCCGGCGCAGTGGCTCGGCCGCCCCGAGGACGTCCGGATCGCGGTCGATGCCGTAGACCAGGCAGTCGGCCGCACCGAGGATCGCCAGCGCATAGCCGCCGGCGCCGAAGGTGCCGTCGACGTATTGCTCACCGTCAGCCGGCGCCAGGGCCGCCAGCACCTCGTCGCGCATCACCGGCTCGTGTCTGGCTGCGGGAAGGGGCATCGTCATGTCGCCTCCCCTTCGCCGCCCGGCTCGCGCATCAGGGCGAAGCGCGGCGCTTCCTCGCGGGCCCGACGGATCGCCTCCTGCTCGTAGCTCGCGTAGGCCCCGGGCTCCCAGATCTGGAAGGTGGCGCCGCGCCCGGCAAAGGCCGCCAGCTCGCCGATGCCGGCATGATCCAACAGCGATTTCGGCAGCATCACCCGGCCCTCGCTGTCAAAGGCGAGCGGGTGGCTTCGGGTCAGCAGGGCGGCGGCAAAGTCGCCGTGGGCGTCGGAGAAGGGATTGAAGGTGTCGATGCTCTCGGCCAGGCGTTCCAAGCGGTCCATGCCGCAGGCCTCGATCGCCGGCGAGACCGGCGAGGGATAGGCGACGATGCCGTCGAGCGACTGCGCTGCGAGGATGGCGCGCCAGCGGGCCGGCACCGAGACCCGGCCCTTCTTGTCGACCCTGTTGTCGAAACGCGAATAGAAATAGCGCTCCACCAGCCCGCTCTCCGTCGCCCGCCGTCGACGCAAGCCGGACTGAGCAAAGGTGCAGCCGGCGCGTGTCCCGGCGCGTTATGGGACAGCATGGGATATCATGGGACAATATGCCCGTCAATGGTTTTTGCCTGTAAAAAGCTTGGTTTGCAAGTCATTACAAAAGGAAAGACTAGTCCTCGTGAGAAGAAATCAATCGGGCACAAGATATCCCCATGTCGCCACGCAACGTTTTTCTAAAAAGCGAATGCGGCAGAATTATGTTCTGCATATGTTCTTCTTGCGGCGCGCCACGCGCAAGCGCTTCGCCGCGGGCTCGGCCGCCTCTGATCGGGGCGGCGGGAGCGTATGAAGGGGGCGCCAGACGGCCTATAAGCCGGGTTCTGTCCCCGCCGCGGCCGCTTTCGCGGCGGTCGACGACCATTCATCTGGGACGCCCGTCGCCGGACGCCTCGTGCGACCTACCCGGGCGGCTCGGCCCGAAAACCCTGCCTACCGGAGCCGAAACTCCGGCGCGCCGCCCCTATCCGGTCTTGCTCCCGGTGGGGTTTACCATGCCGTCCCCGTCGCCGGCGACGCGGTGCGCTCTTACCGCACCCTTTCACCCTTACCCGTCGGCCCGAGGGCCGCCGGGCGGTTTGCTTTCTGTGGCACTTTCCCTGGGGTCACCCCCGCCGGGCATTACCCGGCACCGCGTTTCCGTGGAGCCCGGACTTTCCTCCCCCGAC
The DNA here is from genome assembly GCA_030746295.1 of Alphaproteobacteria bacterium. Next base: position 10,381 of record JASLMY010000166.1, read on the forward strand.
GCCGACACGTCGGCGCCGAGGGCGGCCGTCCGGCCGTCTGGCAGACCCGAGTTAAGCCCCCTTGGCAATCTGGTCAAGGAGCCCGGCCAGGATGGCGCGGGTCTCGGCATCGGCGATGCCGGTGATTGCGGCGGCACGCCAATGGCGCTGGAAGGCGGCGACGGCGCACGCGGTGGCATGATCCCAATCGCCGCTGACACGGACGCCATAGCCGAAGCGCGCGAGATCGGCTTGCAGGCGCGCGACCAGCGCCGGCTCGGCGGCGGGGCCGACGTCGTGCCCGCAGCCGTCGCGGTGCGGCGCGGCATCGGGCCAGAGGCCGATGCCGGCCGCCGCCAGGCCCTGCCAGTCGAAGAGCTCGCCTGGGTCCTGCTTGCGCTCGGGCGCGACGTCGGCATGACCCAGCACCCGGTGCGTCGGGATCGGGTGGCGCGCCAGGATCGCTTGCGCCAGCCCGGCCAGCGCTGCCATCTGCGGCGCCGGAAAAGCCCGGTAGCCGAACGCGTGCCCGGGATTGACCAGCTCGATGCCGATCGAGCGGCCGTTGATGTCACGGGCCCCTGCCCAGGAAGCGACGCCGGCGTGCCAGGCGCGCCTGGCCTCGGGCACGAGGCGGCTGACGGCGCCGTCCTCGTCGATCAGGTAGTGGGCACTGACCTTGGCCGTCACATCGAGCAGCCGGGCCAGCGCCGCCTCGGCCGTCGGCATGCCGGTGTAGTGCAGCAGCAGAATGTCGATCGGCACCCCCGCCGGCCGGGCATCATGGTTGGGCGAGGGGCAGTCCCGGATCTCGAGCGCGGACACGGGGGGGCACCGGCGCCGGGCTCAGGTCCAGCCGCGCTGGCGGCGGACCTTCTCGTAGGCTTCGTTGATATGCGCCATCTTCTCGTTGCCGAGGTCGATGAACTCCTGCGGCAGGCCTTGCGCGATCAGCCGGTCGGGATGGTTCTCGCGGGTCAGCTTGCGGTAGGTCCGCTTGACCTCGGCCTCGTCCGCATCGTGCGTGACACCCAGGATCAGGTAGGGGTCCGAGGCCTCGGGCGGCACGTGGTGGGCACGGACGCGCTGGAAGCCGTGCTCGTCGAAACCGAAGATCGTCGACACGCCCTCGAGGAAGGCGAGCTCGGCCGGATGGATGACGTTGTCTG
>JASLMY010000167.1 GCA_030746295.1 Alphaproteobacteria bacterium
CACCGGGCTCTTCCTGTTGACCGTCGCCGGCACCTTTCTCTTCGCGCTCGCGCCGTCGGGGCCGGTGATGCTGCTGGCGCGGCTGTTGATGGGGGCCGGTTGCGCCGGCATCTTTTCCGGCGGCTTCATGGTGATCGCCCGCTTCTACGCCGCCGAGCGCTTCACCACCATCGGCGGTACCTGGAACAGCTTCGCCATGCTGGGCACGTTCCTGGCGACCGCACCGCTGGCCGCCCTCGTGACCTTCGCCGGCTGGCGCCAGAGCTTCGTTGCCATCGCCCTGCTGACCGCCGCCATCGCCTTCATCACCGGTTGGAGCGTCCGCGATCGACCGGTCGGTGCGCCGGCGGCCGCGGAGCGCTCGGAGAGCTTGCGCGACATCTTCGCCGGCTTGGGCGCGGTGCTGAGAACCCCCGGCGTCCTGACCATCGCCAGCGGCGGCTTCGCCCTCTCGGCCGGCAACACGATCCTCGGCATCTGGGGCGGGCCGTACCTGAACGACGTGCACGGCCTCGACGAGATTTCCCGGGGCCAGGTTCTTTTGTTCATGGCTTTCTCGGGCGTCGCCGGGCACTTCCTCTATGGCCAAGCGGCCAGGCGCTTCAACACCTTGAAGGGCTTGGTGCTGGTCGGTGCCGCGGCGATCACGCTGATCATGGCGACGTTGGCGCTACTGCCCGCGCCGGGCCTTGGCACCGTCACCTTGTTGCTGGCGCTCCTCGGCCTCGCCTGCGGCTTTCCGACCATCCTGCTGGCGCACGGCCGGGCGCTGGTGCCCGACCACTTGGTCGGGCGCGGCCTGACCACCGTCAATACCGGCGTCATGGTCTCGATCGCCCTGATGCAGACCGCGGTCGGCACCATCATCGGCTCCGTGGCGACGACGGCGGCGGGCGGCGCGACGGCGGAGGGCTATCGCGCCGCCTTCGGCTTCATCGCCGTCATGGCTTTCCTGGCGCTCCTCGTCTACGCCCGCGTCGAGGACCGCAAGCCGCGCGGGTGAGGGGCCGTCGTCTCGGCCTTCCTATTTCACGCACTCGTAGACGATGGTCCGCTCGTCGGCCATGCGGGGCAGCTTGGCCTCGCGGTCGAACTGCCGGCAGTGCAGCTCCGCCAGCCGGAACGCCTGGCGCCGGTTGGCGGCCGTCACCGGGGCGATGAGCACGGTCGACTCGTTGCCGGCCTCGACCCGGGGCGCCGGGCCGGGATAGGGGGATGGCGCCGCGCCGGCATAGGGGGCCGGCTCGGCGCAGGCCGTCAGCAAGAGCGCGGATGCCAGGAAGAGAAAACGCCGCATGGCGCGAAGCCTAGCATGGATTGGATGCCCCGCCACGGCCGCCCGGGCCTTCAGAATTTGGCCCCGAGGCTGAGCCAGATCTTCTCGGTGTCGGTGGCGAAGCCGTCGCTCTGATAGTTGGCGTATTTGAACGCGACCGTGAAATGCTTGAAGAGCTTCTTGGAGACGACGAAATCGAACTCGTGACCGTAGTCGCCGCCGCCGTTCTCGGCCGAGAAATCGTGGTAGACGCCCAAGAGCTTGAGGCCGTCGAGGGGGCCGAGCCCTTTGACCTTGTAGCCGAGCGAGGCGTAGAAGTCGCGGATCCCGCCGGCGGGTGTCACCAGGAACCTGTCGGCCCAGCCCTGGAACTTGTGCAGCGTCGCCAGCGGCGTCTGAAAGGCCTGCGTTCCGTTGCCGTCGAGGACCTCGTAACCGAGCTTGGCGGTAAGGCCCTGATAGCCGAGGCCGCCTTCGACGAGATAGTAACCGACGTCGTAGTCGGCCGGGTTGTTGGCGTGGTCGAACTGCCGCGCCACCTCGGCCGCGTAGAGCGCCTTGACGCCCTCGGCGAGCGTCTTGCCGAGATCGTAGGAGCCGGCGGCCCTGAGGCCGAAGGTCATCGTCGAGCGCGCCGGAAGGTCCTCGATGTCCAGAAGATAGGCGTACGCGGTCAGGGTCGCGACATCGAAGCCGCTGTAGCTGGCGTTGAAGACGTGGCTGTCGGTGTTGAAGCTGCCGACTGGCGAATCCTCGCCGAAGATGCGCAACACTTGGAAGATATAGCCGTAGGTCAGCCGGGTGTCGGCGATCGAGGTATTGGTGGCGGTGACGGCATCGAAGGTCTGCTGGTTCTGGCGGAAGCCGACATGGCCGATATAGCGCTGGTTGTCGAGGACGAAGACTTGGCGGCCGCCGCGGAGGCGAGTGTCGGGAAAGCCGTCGTATTGTAAATAGAGCTGGTTGATGGCCAGGGACTCGGGATCGGCCACCACCGGGTAGGCCGTCTTGCCGTTCAGCGTGTCGTTGAAGTCGTCGTCGCCGAGATGGAGGATGCCCTCGCCCTCGGCAAGGGCGCTGAAGCCGCGATAGACACCGGTGCGGTAGCCGACGCGGGCTCTCAAGGTGTGGGCGTTGGCATCGCGCGGCAGGCCCGCCTGGTCGACATGCTCGAAACGATAGCGGGCGTCGAGCCAGGGCTTGCCGCCGACGAGAGCGCCGGTAAAGGCCTCGATCTCGGATTCGAGACCGCTCGCCGTCGCCTTGTCGTCCGCCGTGGCCGGTCCTGCCAGCGCCAGGCTGACAACCGAGATCAAGAGGGAGAGACGGATTCCCCGCCGCGACCGCGCGCCGAGCCGAGCTGACTGCACCATCACGAGATCCTCCCTGGTCGGACCGTCGACGGCTGACGAGACTGCGCCGATCACCGCATCTCGGGAATGACAGCGGTCAATGCCGCGACCGCAGGCCGGCGAGGGGCTGCCGCTATCCGGGCGGCGCGGCGGGCCCGCCGGATGGGCGGCTCGGCAGCGTCAGCGTCACCGTCGTGCCGTGTCCGGGCGTGCTGTCGATGGCCAGCTCGCCGCCCAGCTCACCGACCATCCGTTGGCTCAAATGCAAGCCCAGGCCGGTGCCCTCGCGGCCGCGGTCGAAGGCGGCGTCGGCGCGGCCGAAAGCGCTCAGACAGATCGGGATCTCGTCTGCTGCCATGCCGATGCCGTTGTCGCGTACCTGGATGGTCAGCGCGCCGTTGGCGGTATCTACCCCGGCGCCCAGGGTGACGGCGCCGCCGGCCGGCGTGTATTTGATGCCGTTGGCGGCGAGATTGAGGACGATCTGCTTCAGCTTCTCGGCATCGCTGATGACCGGCGGTATCTCGCGTGGGGTGTCCAGGTCCAGCCTGACGCCGGCTTCGTCGGACTGGGTCTTCAGCATCTGGGCGATCGGCGCCAGGACGTCATCGACCGGCCTGACCTCGCAGAGCGCGGGCGCGGCCTTGCCAGATTCGATGCGGGCGAGATCGAGGGCAGTATTGACGATGCCGAGCAAATGTCGACCGGCATCGTGAATGGTCTCAGCGCAATCGCGATAACAGGGTGGCAAGGCCGGACCGAGCGTCTCGTCTCGAATCACCTCGGAGAAGCCGAGCACGGCGTTGAGCGGGGTCCTGAGCTCGTGGCTCATATTGCCCAAGAGCTCGGCCCTGGCCTGGCCCGCCGCCCCGGCCCGGTCGAGGTCGCGCGCGAGGCGCAGGTTCTCTCGGGCCAGCTCGCCGAGCCGGCGCCGGCCGGAGAGCAGCGCCGTCGCCACCATGGCGACGAGCGCCGCGAGGGCGGCATAGACGGCGACGAGGGCCGGGATGGGCGAAGCACCGGGGCTCGCGGCGGCCAAGCTCAGGTGGAGGTCGATCGCACCGGTCGCGCCGACGCACGCGGCGACGGCGCCAAGACTCGAGACGACGACGGCGAGGGAGGGACGGATGGCCGTGGCCAAACGCGGCGCGGCCATCCCGGTATGTGTCGAGGACTTTGACATGATGACCGCAGCATCATGATGAAGTGCTTAACAAATGGTTAATGACGACATCTGGTGGTGAAATGGGACGCCCGCCGCATGGGGAATGGGCGCTTCGGCCGCCGCGTGCTATGAGCGATCATTGCAGAGCAAGGAGGCGGGTGATGAACGAAGCGGATGCGCGGCCCTACACCGTCGAGGACCGAACCATCGTCGCCGAGACCGACAGCCTAACCGTCAAGGTCTTCACGCTCGCCGAGGGTCAGGAAATCCCCTGGCATTATCATTCCGAGATCACCGACACCTTCTTCTGTCTCGAGGGCGGGCTTCAGGTCGAGACGCGGGAACCTGCTGCACGGCATCTCTTGGAACTCGGCGAAAGTTGCGCCGTCACGCCAAAGGTGGCGCACCGGGTCTCGGGTCGCGATGGCAAGCGCTGCCGGTTCCTGATCGTGCAGGGGGTCGGCAACTACGACTACCGACCGGTCGGCGGCTGAGCGATCCCGCCGTCCTCAGCGCCGAAGAGGTCTCAGACCGAGACGTTCTCGAAGTCCTCGCAGGAGATGTCGAAGGCGTCGAGCGCGTTCTCCAGATGGTCGGCCAAGAGCGGCATGTTGAGGAGATAGGCCGCCGTGTGATCGGAGCGTCGCTCCTGCGCCAGGTTGACGAGCTCTTGCCATTCGTCGCTGCCGCCGTCGCCGCGACCGAGCCAGGCGAGTGCGATCAGCTGACACTGGTCGTCGGCCGGCAACTCGTCGATGAAGTTCTTGAGATCGGTGAAGATCGGGTCGCGCTCGTGCTCTTCATGAACCTCGTAGTCGAGGCCTTCCTCGTCGATGTTGCTCGACTCGACGCCACTGCCCTCGTCGTCCTCGGCGGCCTCCAGCACGTCCTCCGCCATGAACAGCTGGCGCGCCTTGAAGATGATGTAGCAGGGGATTTCCGGTTTCAGGTCCATGGCTCAGGTCCACTCGCATTTGGATCGATCGTCGGCAATGGCCGCCGCCGCCCCGCCAGTTAGGACCGAACAGGCGGCCACGCCATTGAGCTGGATCAAGGCCCGGACGCGACCGAGCCGTCGGCGCCGGCGGCGGTCACGGGCGCCGGCCCCGTCGAGCCTCGAATTCTTCGGTGGCGCGCTTGTTTACCCGCGGCGCAGGGAGGATCGCAAGTTCTGCAGCAAATCCTTGCCGTAGCGCTTCGCCGAGAAGACCTGAAAGTGCTCGTCGATGATGTCCTGTATCTCTTCATCGAGATTGAAGAAGACGCGCCGAATTCTTGACGCTCCTTGTCGTAGCGCATGACGCCGACGCGGCAGCTGAATTCCAGACGCCGATCGGGCAGCGGAATGGAGAAGCCGATGTCCAGTCGGTCACCCGGTTTCGGCGTCATCAGGCTGGGGCCGATGCAGAATCCGTGCGCGCTCCAATTGCCGACCGGATAGCGCTGACCGGCGATCTCGGCCGTCGCGTCCACCAGGTCCTCGCGCGCCTCGCGCCGCCGCTCCTCTGTCGACGACGAAAGAATGCGGTCCAGTTTCTTCAGTTTGTCAAGCATGTCCTCACCCGCCTCTCAGAGATGCCGCCTGTCTCGTTTGGCGCTTCTTGCATCCATATCGCGCGGTCGCGCGGGCGACCTCCGGAGTGTAGCGCCAATCGCGCGGCAATGTCGAACACAAGACATCCCGCCGCAGGGCCGATCAGGCGACGGCCAAGCGCCAATCGCCAACTGAGGCCCGCATCGCTTCCAAGTTCGGCATTGCATCGGGCGTGGCGAGCAAGCGATCGATAGCCTTTCAGGACACTTCGGAACTAGATCAGCGAACCGGATTTGACAGAAAGTCGGCGGTTTCGGCCTAGGCCGATTCTCGACGCCAAGGGGCAATCCGTCGCGGGCGTAGTCACTCCTGACCCCCTCAAGGACGACAGGCCGCGCTCTGACTGCGCTCTCTTGATAGAAAGACCTCAAACGAGGACCCTTCGGACGCGTTGCCGCAGTTAAGCATTGCACTATCGGCACTAACAAGACGCCCGTCACTTTGGAGTTGCCGTGCGACATCGCTATCACGTGGCAGAACGAAAAGGGCAGCGCCCGATGACAGTATAATTTCAATGTCGTCTACAATTTCCATCTGGCCAAACCATGGCTTGTTCAAGATAAAGGCAAGGTAAAATCCAACCCTATGATCGGGTCCGAGACTCAGTGCTACAATTATCGCCCTTGGTGGCGAGTTCGATGCTGAAGGTTACGAAAGGCCCCGGCACCGGTCTTCCGGGTCGGTTCCGGCGGCGGTCGCATCGCGCTCAACCTCGGAATCTCTATCAACAAGGCGCACCCCAACACCCATCGCGTGTGCCGTCGCCGACCGCCCATTCGAGATCCAAACTACTGACCCCAATTTCGGAGTTATTCCGAAGGTCCGGCCCCGGTCGGCTCCATCTGGGAGGTCCGGGCTCAGAGTTTGGGCACCGCCACTTCGGCGCCGGCCCGCTCGGCGGAAAGGTAGGCGGCATAGATGGTGGCGATGCAGTCGGCGGCGAGGCTGCTGTCGCTCTCCGGCGTCTCGCCCTCGGTGATCGCGCGGTAGAAGGCCTCCATCTCCTGGGGAAAGCCGGTCATATGGTCCTCGTCCGGGGCCGGGAAGGACCAGCCTTGCTTGGTACCTGTCTTCTCGACGACATAGATGTCGCCGAAGGCGGCGTCGACCGGATTGTAAGTCTGCATCGCCGTGTTGGGGTTGATGTTGCAGACCGAGCGGTGGTTGTTGCAGACCACCTCCAGCCAGTTGTGAATGCCGCCCATGATGATGTCGGAGGCGAAGATGTCGGCGATCGTGCCGTCCTCGAAGACGACGTGCATGCCCGAGAAGTCTTCGATGTCGTGATAGTCGGCCCGGATATGCCCCTCGTCGCGGAAGTTTCGCAACTGGGTCAGGGCGTGGGTCCGGCCGCAGACGCCGACGGGGCGGATCGGCTTGCCGTCGTGGGCCCGGCCCTCGACCCGCTTCAGATAGAGGGCGCCGGTCAGCGGATGGCAGGCCTTGCCGATCATCGCGCCGCCGCCGGCCAAGTGCCAGTGTCCGTAGGTCTGCGAGTGCGATCCCGAATGCGCCTCTTCGCCGTGCAGCCAGAGGATTTGCGCCCCGGTCTTCTCGATGATCTCGCGCTCCTTCTGGATTGCCGGCGCGTAGACCCAGTTTTCAGCGTAGAGGATGCGGCCCTGGCTGGCGGCCTCGGCGGCGAGCATGCGCTCGAGGCTGGCGACGGCGCCCGCGAGCGCCGCTTCCATCGAGACCTCGCGGCCGTCGAAGCCGTCGCTGCCGTCGCCGAAATAGCCGGTCATCGGCTTTTCGACGATGGCGTTGATGCCGCGTTCCAGTGCTGCCACCGCGATCGCCTCGTGCACCGTCGGCGGGGCACAGACGTGGACGACGTCGAGCTCTTGATCCAGCAAGGCTTCCAGGCTGTCGAAAGCTAGGATGTCGCGCGCCTCGGCAAAGCGCCGGGCATTGGCCGGGGTCGCCGAGTAGATCCCGGCGACCTCGACGTCGGCGTGCGGGACCCGGTGGATGGATTCGAAATGGAAGCTGGCGGCGTAGCCGGAGCCGACGATGGCGCTTCGGACCGTGGGTTTCTTGGCCATGTGCTGATGACTGCTCGACGGGCGCGGTTCAGGCGTCGACCTCGATGATGGCATCGGATGTGCTGAGATAGAGGTTCAGCGCGGCAAGCTTGCCATCTGAAACGGAGAAGAACTTTCCGTTTCGCATCACGGTTTCCTTGCCGGCGCGGTCGACCAGGCGAACGTCGAAGGAGGCGGCCAAGCGCTGTCCTGCCTCGTCGACCACCCATTCGAAGTTGCCGTGCCACATTTCCGGATAGGTCTCGAAGGCGGTCTGGAAGAGGTCCCGGATGCCACTGTCGCGGCCGGCTGCCACATCGCCGGCGGGATAGATCGTGAAGACGCAGTCCTCGGCAACGGCGGCCAGCATCTCGTCCAGCCGCTTCTCGTCCATGCGGGCGAAGTACTGCGTCTCCACCAGGTCGATCAGTTCCTGTCGGTTCAATCGGTGCAAGCTCGGCTCCAACTTGGGCGCGCGGGGACCCCGAGGGACGCGGTCATCTTGGCATGACGGCGGGCGAAAGGAAACGCCGCGTCGACCGCCGGCGGTGCCGTTGCGGGCCCGGCCGTCAGGACAGGCATTCGGCCGTGAAGCTCCGCGCGTCGTCGACGTTGAGCGGTCGGCTGAAATGGTAGCCTTGCCCGAACTCGCAGTTCATCCGCTGCAGGATCTCGATCTGAGCCGGGTCGTCGATGCCCTCGGCGACGGCCTCCATGCCAAAGGTGTGGGCGAGCCCGATCACCGCCCGGACGATGTTCTCGCTGCCCTCGCTGGTCGCCATCATTTCGGTGAAGCTGCGGTCGACCTTGAGGAAGTCCATTGGAAAGCGATGCAGATAGCCGAGGCTAGAGTAACCGGTACCGAAATCGTCGAGGGCCAGGCTGAGGCCCAGCTCCTTGAGCGCGAACAAGGTCTCTTGGGCGCGCTCCGGGTTGCGCACCAGCCAGCTCTCGGTGATCTCCAGGGTCAGGAAGTTGGCATCGAAGCCTTCCGCCTCGATGACGCGGGCGACCCGCGACACCGTCGAGACGTCGTCGGCGTGAACGCCCGAAAGGTTGACGCTGATCCTGAGATGGTCCGCGGGCGCGCCCAGGTGGCGCTTGATGTCGGCGAGCGCGCCCAGCGCCTGGCTGAGGGCCAGGTCGTCGAGCTGCCTGACCAGGCCCGATCGCTCGGCGATCTCGATGAAGCTGGCGGGCGCGAGCCGGCCGCGCTGCGGATGGTGCCAGATCATGAGTGCCTCGAAGCCGGCAATTCGTGCGTCGCTCAGGTGCACGATCGGCTGCAAGGTGACTTCGAATTGGCCGTCGCCCAGGCCGCGCTTCAGCTCGTGCTCGAACTTGAAGAGGTCGATCGCCCGCAGCTCCGCGTCGTGGTAATTGCGCCGCGCATTCTCGACCGTCGACTTGAGGCCGGGCTCGCTTTCAGAAAGATGCTCGTGGGTAGACCTGAGTCTGTCCAGCAGGACCCGCATCAGCAGCTCGATCATTGGATTGGTCATCGCGATATGTTGGCGCAACAGGTCGCGTTCGATCACGAAGACCTGCGTATCGACCTCGGCGACCGCGCTGGCGGAGCGTGGCGCGTCGTCGATCAGGGCCATCTCGCCGACAATCTCGCCGGTGCCGAGCGTGGCGATACGGACCATCTCGCCGGCGAGCTCGCGGGTCAGCGCGATCGAGCCGCTTTCGACGATATAGGCGACATCGCCCAGATCGCCTTCATCGAAGATTTGCTCTCCGGCGGCGAACGATCGTCTATGGGGTTCCCCAATGGATGCCATGTTGATCCGCGCCGCTCTCCGCCAAGGCCGAGCTTTTGAAATCGCTCTCCCGCGCCGGCCCCACCCGCGTCTGCACCGGCTCTCATATAGCGCTCGCGCGCAACGCCTGCCAGCCCTAGTTTCCGACGCAGGCGACGCCTCTCTCTCGCGTCGGTCGTGCCGTCACTCGGTGCCTTCACTTCCGCATTCCTTCCGGGCGCCGAATTTCGTAATATCGCGAATCGGAACCGACCGCGTCGCCCCTCGGACTTCGGCGGCCGCGGCCGGTTTGTCCGATGTGGATTGGGTCGCCACACGCCCGCAAACGGAAGAGGCCGAGCGTGGTAGACTATGCCGTAGAGATCATAAGCGACGAGCGCCTGGTCGAGCTCTTCGAGTATTGGCTGGCGAAGTGTGGTCGGCGAAAGATGCCGACGCGCGAGGATTTCGACCCCAGCGAGATCTCGTCCCTGTTGCCGCACCTGATGATGGTCGATGCCATCGACGGGGGGGCCGAGTTTCGCGTTCGCCTGGTCGGCACGGCGTTGACGGAGCCGACGGGGGGCAATGCGACGGGGCAGACGCTGCGTGAGATCACGCCGCCGGGGCCGTTCGCCGACTATGTCGTCGGCCTTTACGAGGAGGTCGTCGAGGTGGCCCGCCCGATCTACGCCGAGTGCGAGCACTTCGACCCCGAGCTTCAGCCCCATTCGACGGCCGACTGATCATGCCGCTGTCGCAAGACGGCATCAACGTCGATTGTGCTCTTGTCGGGCAGATCTACACCACCGCGGCACCGGATGCCGTCGTGCACAAGGCCGACGAGGCGGGGTATTTCGAGGAAGGTGTTCGCGTCCTGCTCAAGTGACCGGCGTTAGGTCGAGCGGCCGCGCCGCCGCTGCGATTCTACGATGACGCCGATCGAAATCGCCGCGACCGCCTTTGGCCTCGCCTGCGTCTATCTCTATATCCGCGAGAACATCTGGTGCTGGCCGACCGGCATCGCCATGGTCGTGCTCTACGCCTACATCTTCTACGAAGTCAGGCTCTATTCCGACATGGCCCTGCAGGTCGTCTACATCTTCGTGCAGGTCTATGGCTGGCGTTACTGGCTGAAGGGCGTCGACGATTCCGAGGTGCCGATCACGACGTTGAGCCAGCGGCAATGGCTCCAGGTGGCGGTCGTCACGGGGCTCGGCACCTTCCTTCTCGGAACCTTCATGGTCGAGCTGACGGACGCCGATCTCCCCTATTGGGACGCCACCACGACCGCCATGAGCCTGATGGCGCAGTTCCTGATCGGCCGCAAGAAGCTCGAGAACTGGCTCTTGTGGATTGCTGTCGACGTGCTCGCCATCGGCATCTATCTCTACAAGGAGCTCTATCTGACGGCGGGCCTCTACGCGGTCTTCCTGGTGATGGCGAGCGTTGGCTACGTCGCCTGGCGGCGCAAGTACTTGAGCGAGACGGCGGCATGCGCCGTGGCCTGATCCTCGGCAAATTCATGCCGCCGCATACCGGGCACCAACACTTGATCGACTTTGCCCGAAGCTACGCCGACCGGGTCACGGTGCTGGTCTGCTCGCTCGCCGACGACCCCATACCCGGTGCCTTGCGCCACCGATGGGTCCAGGAACTCCATCCCGACTGCCGGGTCGTGCACGTTACCGACGTCGTGCCCCAGGCGCCCGAGGAGGATCCGGCGTTCTGGCCGATCTGGCGCGAGCTCATCCACCGTCACGAGCCGCGCGGCGTCGACCTCGTCTTCACTTCCGAGGCCTACGGCTGGCGGCTCGCCAGCGAGCTGGGCGCGGCCCACGTGCCGGTCGACCCGGCGCGCCGGGTGAACCCGATCTCGGCCGAGGCGATCCGTGCCGACCCCTTTGGCAACTGGCGCTTCCTGCCGCCGCCGGTCAGGCCCTACTACGTCAAGCGGGTCTGCCTCTTCGGGCCGGAATCGAGCGGCAAGTCGACCATCGCACGGCTGCTGGCAGAGCGTCTCGACACCGTCCACGCGCCGGAATTCGCCCGTGATTACCTCGATCCCAGGGGCGGCGCCTGCGGCATCGAGGACATGGCGACGATCGCCCGGGGCCAGGCCGCGGCCGCCGCCTCGGCGGCACGCCACGCGACGAAGCTTCTCGTTCTCGACACCGACCCCTGGCTCACCACGGT
>JASLMY010000168.1 GCA_030746295.1 Alphaproteobacteria bacterium
GTCGAGCAGTCTTGGAAGTGGATCAGCTCGCCAGAGACGGATCGCCTCGCGACATCCTTGATGTAATGCGGCCCGCGCTTCATGTTGCTGCCTCCCCGACATAGGGTAACTGGGACGTCGAGCGAAACTCATGCCGCTCCAATCGTTGTCGAGGACGCTGCCCGGACGCTTGCCGTTCTACTACGGCTGGGTCGTGCTGGCCTGCGTCTGTTTCGCGGGCTTCTCGCGCCAGGGGCCGGCGGTCGCGACGCTGTCGATCTTCGTCGAGCCGATGACCTCGGAGTTCGGCTGGTCCAGGACGGCGCTCTCGGGCGCGGTCTCGCTCGGCGGCTTGCTGGCGGCCGTCGCCTCGCCCTTCATCGGCCCCTACCTCGATCGCCGGGGGCCGCGGGCGGTGCTCTGTCTCGCGGTGCTCTCGACCGCGGCGACGACGATGCTGCTCTCGCTGACGCAGTCGCTCGTCGTCTTCTATCTCCTGTTCTGTTTCGCCCGCATGAACTTCGCCGGCCCCTACGACCTCGGCATCTACGGCGCCGTCAGCAACTGGTTCGTCGAGCGCCGCGCTTTTGCGATCTCGATCGCGACCCTGGCGCAGATGGCGGGCCTCGTCTCCCTGCCGCTGATCGCCCATTTCGCCATGCAGGCCACCGACTGGCGCGGCGGCTGGCTGGCGGTCGGCGCCACGGTGCTGGTCGTCGGCTTTGTGCCGACCTGGCTCTTCATGGTCCGCCGGCCGGAGGACGTCGGCTTGGTGCCGGATGGGCGAAGGTCGGCGATGCCGGAGGCGGAGAAGCGACGCCCGGCGGAGCCGGCAACGACCGAGCCCGCCTTCAGCCGACGCCAGGCCATGGCGACGCCGGCTTTCTGGCTGTTGTCGCTTTTCACCCTGCTGGTCTATCCGGTGCAAGCGGGCGTCAGCCTGCATCAGGCACCGCACCTGATCGAGCGCGGCCTCGACCCGACGGTCGCGGCGACGGTGGTGAGCTCCTTCTCGCTCGTCTCCGGGCTCACCGCCCTCGCGCTCGGCTTCTGGCCGCGGCGCCTGCCGGTCAACCTGGCACTGGCGCTGACCGGCGTCGCGCTCGGGGTGAGCGCGCTGTCGATGCTGGCCATCTCGTCGGCCGTCGAGGCCTATCTCGCGGCGGTCTTCTTCGGCATCGGCATCGGCGGCCTCATCACCATGCTGCCGCTCGCCTGGGCGAACTATTTCGGCCGCGCCAGCTTCGGGGCGATTCGGGGCGCGGCGCTGACGGTGCAGGTGCTGGCGCAGGCCTCCGGGCCGCTTCTCTCGGGCGTGCTGCGGGATCTCACGGGCGACTATGTGCTGTCGCTGCAGTGCTTCGCCGGGCTCGCTTTCGTCGGCGCCGGCATCGCCCTGGCGGCCCGCGCCCCGCGCGCCGCCGGCTGAGCGGCGGCCAAGCGACTCCCGTTCGTCGCCTTCGAGCGCTAACATCGTCGGCGGCGGAGTGAGTATCGATGTTCGCTCGCGTCGGCCCATTGGTCAGAGGGATCGGTCGGGAGCCACGTTCCGGCATCATGCAGCAAAGTCTCATCCGCTTCCTCCGCCTGACGCTCGATTCTTGCCGTGATCTCGCCCCCATCGTCGCCGTCATCGCCTTCTTTCAGCTCGCGGTCCTGCGCCAGCCGCTGCCGGACCTGGGCGGCATCCTGATCGGCCTCGCCTTCGTCCTCTTGGGCCTGACGCTCTTTATCCGCGGCCTGGAGATGGGGCTCTTTCCCGTCGGCGAGAACATCGCCTACGCCTTCGCCCGCCGTGGCAGCCTCTTCTGGCTGCTGGTCTTCGCCTTCGCACTCGGTTTCGGCACGACCGCGGCTGAACCGGCCCTGATCGCGGTGGCGGCGGAGGCGGCCGAGATCGCCGCCGGCGCCGGCGTCGTCGGCAGCGACGAAGCCTCGCAATCGACCTACGCCTTCTATCTGCGGCTGACCGTGGCGGTCTCGGTGGGCGTCGCCCTGGTCGTCGGCATCTTTCGCATCCTCAAAGGCTGGCCGGTGCATTTCCTGATCATCGGCGGCTACATGATCGTCGTCGCCATGACCTTCGTCGCCCCCGCGGATATCATTGGCATCGCCTACGATTCCGGCGGTGTGACCACCTCGACCATCACCGTACCGTTGGTCACCGCCTTCGGCGTCGGTCTCGCCCACAGCATTCGCGGCCGCAACCCGCTGGTCGACGGCTTCGGCTTGATCGCCTTTGCGAGCCTGACGCCGATGATCTTCGTGATGGCCTTCGGCATGCTCTGGAACCTCGTGGGCTAGGACGATGATAGTCGAACTCGCCGTCGATACCTTCTGGACCGGATTCGCCACGGTACGCGACGTGGTTCCGATCGCGACGGTGCTGTTCGGCTTTCAGTACCTGGTCATCCGACAGCCGCTGCCGCACTTGCGGAACATCATCTTCGGCTTCGTTTACGTCGTTCTCGGTCTGACCCTGTTCCTGGTCGGGCTCGAGAAGGCGCTCTTTCCGCTCGGCAAGCTGATGGCCGAGCAATTGACCGACCCCGCCTTCCTCTATGCCGGCGCCGCGATCCCTGAGAGCGTCCGCTGGCACGACTACCTTTGGGTCTATGCCTTCGCCGCCGCCATCGGCTTCTCGACCACGATTGCCGAGCCGTCGCTGATCGCGGTGGCGATCAAGGCGAACCAGGCATCGGGCGGCGGCATCGGCATTTGGGGCCTCAGGATTGCGGTCGCGATCGGCGTTGCCGTCGGCGTCGCGCTTGGCAGCTACCGCATCGTCACCGGCACGCCGCTGCACTACTACATCATCGCCGGCTATATCGTCGTCATCGTGCAGACGATCTGGGCGAACCGGACGATCATCCCACTGGCCTACGATTCCGGCGGCGTCACCACCTCGACCGTGACCGTGCCGCTGGTCGCCGCACTGGGTCTCGGTCTCGCCTCGACGATCCCCGGCCGCAGCCCGCTGATCGACGGCTTCGGCCTGATCGCCTTCGCCAGCTTGTTTCCAATCATCTCCGTCATGGGATATTCAGGGATCACCGACTGGCGCCAGCGCCGCGCCAGGTTGAAGGGAGAAGCGCATGCAACTGAAGCTGATAATGGCGCTGGTTAAGGACGAATACAGCGACATGGTTCTGGACGCCGCGCGCGAGGCCGGCGCCACGGGCGCCACCGTCATTACCTCGGTCCGGGGCGAGGGCCTGAAGAAGGAAAAGACCTTTCTGGGGCTGGATCTCGCCGGGCAACGGGACCTGCTGCTCTTCCTGGTCATCGAGCAACGGGCTCGAGAGATCCTCGAGACCATCGCCACCGTCGGCCGCTTCAACGAGGAGCAGGGCGCCGGCATCGCCTTTCAGATCGGCATCGAGGACGCGGTCGGCTTGAAATCGCAGCTCGGCACGCTCTTTCAGGAGATCGAGGAACAGCTATGACCGATATCCCCCATCTGAAGGTCCGCCAAGCCATGTCGGACGAGGTCCACCAGATCGACGCCATGGCCACCGTGCGCGAGGCCATGACCATGATGCACGAGCACGATGTCGGATTTTTGGTTATTCCGCGCCGCCATGAGACGGACGAGCTCGGCCTCGTCGGCGTCATCAACATCGCCGACGAGGTCATCGCCAAAAACCGCTCGCTCGACCGCACCGACGTCTACGAGGTGATGCTGAAGCCGGTGCTGACCGTGGACGGCGATATGGACATCCGCTACGCGGTCAGGCTGCTGACACGCTTTCGTCTCGACCGCGCGGTGGTGGTCGACAAGAACCGTGACCTCCTCGGCATCGTCACCATGCGCGACCTCGTGCTCGCCTACGTGTACCTCGAGGAGGAAGGGATCGGGGCCTGAGCCTCGCTTGTCGTGCCACGGCCGGCCCGCTACGCTTCGCCGTGGCAACCGATCGGAACGGCTGATGGACGACTGGAACGAGGCCTCGCTGGCGACGCGGCCGAGCTGGATGGAGCTCGATCTCGACGCCCTCGCCCACAACTACCGCAGCTTGCGGGCCTCGGTCGGGCCCGAGGTCAAGATCATCCCCGCGCTCAAGGCCAACGGCTACGGCCACGGCGTCGCCCAGATGGCGCGCTTGCTCGCGCGCTTCGATGTCCACGCGCTGGCCACCGGCAGCTTCGAGGACGCCAAGGCGATCCGCGAGGCCGGCATCGAGCTGCCGATCCTGATGTTCGGCGGTGCCCTGCCGGAGGGGATGGCGACGCTGCTGGCGCTCGGGCTGACACCGACCGTCTACGACCTGGCCGGTGCCGAGGCTGTCTCGGCGGCGGCGACAGAGCCTAGCCCCGTCTACGTCAAGGTCGATGCCGGCCTCGGCCGGCTCGGCGTGGCGTTGCCCGACGCCTTCGAGTTCATCAAGCATTTGACGGGCATGGCGAACCTCGTCGTCGAGGGCGTCTACACGCACCTCTCGTTCTTCGACCCGGAGGGACGGGAATGGTCGAGGCGGCAGCTCCGGGCCTTTGACGCCTTGCTCGACGAACTGGCGGCGGCCGGTATCGAGGTCCCGGTGACCCAAGCCTTGGCGAGCTCGACCCTGATGGCCGGCCTTGAGAGCCACGGCAATGCCGTCTGCCCTGGCCACTTGCTTTATGGTGTGCCGTCGGTGGCGCCCGAGGTGGCGCCGATCGCGCCCTATCGCCCGGTGTTGAGCGCGATCCGAAGCCGCCTGATCCACGCCGGCCCGCTGAAGGCGGGCATGCGCGATGCCGGCCGCAACGCGCCCGGCCGGGTTGGAGTCATCCCGCTGGGCCTCGCCGATGGCTGCCGGGCGTTTCTTCCCGATGCCCCGGCTGCGGTCCTGATCGACGGCCGGCGCGCACCGGTCCGCGGCGTCTCGCTGGAGCATATGACGCTGGACCTGACGGATTTCGAGGCGGCCGGCGTCGGCGACGAAGTCGTCGTGATGGGGCGAAGCGGCGACGACGAGATCGGCCTCGGCGACATCGCCGCCTGGCAAGGTACCCGGCAGCACCACGTGCTGATGGCCTTCGATGGCCGTCTGCCCTGTCGATATCTCGGCCCGAGTGACTGAAGGAGTGAGTTGGCGACATGGCCTATCGCATCGGCGTCGATATCGGCGGCACCTTTACCGACTTCGCGCTATTCGACCCGGACGGCGGTCGGATGGCGGTGCACAAGCAGTTGACCACTCCGTCCGACCCGTCGCTCGCGGTGCTGGAAGGTATCGCCTTGATCCTCGAGCGCAACGAGGTCGGCCTCGCTGAAGTGGACTCGGTGGCGCACGGCACGACGCTCGTCACCAATGCCGTCATCGAACGCAAGGGTGCCGTCACCGGCATGCTGGTGACCGAGGGCTTCCGCGACATCTTGGATATGGGGTTGGAGCAGCGCTACGACCTCTTCGATTTGCGTCTCGCCTTTCCCGATCCGCTGGTGCCGCGCCAGCGCCGCTTCGAGGTCGCCGAGCGAGTCCGCTACGACGGCGAGGTCATGACCGGGCTCGATCTCGATGGCGCCCGCACCGGTGTCGCCGAGCTGATCGAGAAGCACGGCATCGAGGCACTGGCGATCTGCTTCCTGCACGCCTATGCCAATCCCGCCCACGAGGCGGCGGTGGGCGAGATGGTGGCAGCGGAGTTTCCCGACCTCTATGTCTCGGCGTCCGCCGAGGTCTTCCCCAACATGCGTGAGTTCGAGCGTTGGACGACGACGACCATCAACGCCTACACGCAGCCGATGTTCGACCGCTATCTCGGTCGGTTGGAGTCGGAACTGGCGGGCCAAGGCTTTGCCGGACGGCTCTACATCATGACTTCGTCCGGCGGCTCGTTGGCGCCCGACGCGGCCCGGCGTTTTCCGGTCCGAGCCCTGGAGTCGGGGCCGGCGGCAGGGGCGCTGATGTCGGCGCATCACGGCCGCACCCTCGATCTGCCGGATCTATTGTCCTTCGACATGGGTGGGACCACGGCCAAGGGGGCGTTGGTCCGCGACTACGTGCCCTTGAAGCAGTACGACCTCGAAGTCGCGCGGGTGCACGAGTTCAAGCGCGGTAGCGGCCTACCGGCCAAGATCCCGGTCATCGACATGATCGAGATCGGCGCTGGCGGCGGCTCCATCGCCGAGGTCGACGAGCGCGGCCTGATCCGGGTCGGCCCCAGAAGCGCCGGTGCCGATCCCGGCCCGGCCTGCTATGGCAAGGGCGGCGAGCTCGCGACTCTGACCGATGCCAACGTGGTGCTCGGCTATCTCGATCCCGGCTTCTTTCTCGGCGGCGACATGGGCCTCGACGTCGCCGCCTCGGAGAGCGTAATTCGCACCCATGTGGCCGAGCCCTTGAATCTGGACCTGGCGCGCGCCGCCTGGGGCATTCACGAGATCATCAACGAGGACGTGGCCCGCGCCTTCCGCATTCACGCTTCCGAGCGCGGCTTTGACTACCGGGACTCGTCGATGGTGGCCTTCGGCGGCTCGGGCCCCGTGCACGCGCTGGCGATCGCGGCCAAGCTCAAGATCCCGCGCGTCGTCTTCCCGATCGGTGCCGGGGTGATGTCGGCCCTCGGCCTCCTGATCAGCCCCTTGAGCTTCGAGCTCGCCCGCTCTAACCGGCTCTTCGTCGAGGACCTGGACGCCAGGTCGTTCGCGGCGCAGTTCGAGCCCGTGGTGGCGGAGGCGACCGGCTTTCTCGATCGCGCCGGCGTGCCGGCATCGGAAGTCACGGTCGTGCGCCGGCTCGACATGCGCTATCAGGGCCAAGGCTACGAGATCGAGGTGACCCTGCCCGAGGGGGGGCTCGTCGACTGCTTCCCGCGGCTCGACGAGCTCTTCCGCGCCAAGTATGCCGAGGTCTTCTCGGAGACCTTCCTGGAAGAGCCGCTGGAGATCGTCAATTGGAAGGTCGAGGCGGTGGGGCCGGAAGCGACGCTGACCGAGGGCTATGGCATCGTCGGCGCCAGCGCCGCCGAGGGCGGCGATATCGATGCCGCACAGAAGGGCGTCCGACAGGCCTTCTTCGGCGACGGCTATGTCGACTGCGCCGTCTACGACCGCTATCGGCTGCCGGTCGGTGCCGAGATCGAGGGGCCGGCCATGGTCGAGGAACGCGAGAGCACTTGCGTCATCGGCCCCGGCGATCGGGCCGTCGTCGACCGCCACCTGAACCTGGTGGCCGAGCTGGAGGAGTGAGCCGCGGATGACAGCCACGACTAAGATCGACGCCGTCAGCCTCTCCATCATGTGGGACCGGCTGATCGCGCTCACCGACGAGATCGTCTCGACCCTCGTCCGCACCTCGTTTTCGACCATCGTCTCCGAGAGCTACGACCTGACGGTCGTTGTGCTCGACGCCGACGGCCAGCTGATGGCGCAGGGCTCGTACTCGATCCCGGTCTTCATCGGCACGGCACCGCTGACGCTGAAGTACATGCTCGAGCGTCATCCGCCGGAGACGCTTCGCCCGGGCGACATCCTGGCCACCAACGACCCTTGGCTCGGCACCGGCCACGTCTTCGACATCTGCGTCATGCGGCCGGTCTTCAAGGACGGTCGGATCGTCGCCTACACCATGTCGATCACGCACTTGCCCGACATCGGCGGCATCGGCTTCTCGGCGGCGGCCTCGGAGATCTATCAGGAGGGGCTCCGCCTGCCGGTGGTCAAGCTCGTCGCCGAGGGCGTGGTCAACCCCTTCTTGGTCGACCTGATCCGCGCCAACGTCCGGGTGCCCGAACAGACCATGGGCGACGTCCAGGCCAACATCACCTGCAACGAGGTCGGCGGCCGCTTCCTGCTGGAGTTCATGGACGAGTACGGCATCGACGATCTGAGGCCGCTGTCCGCCGCCATTCGGGAGACCTCGGAGGCGGCGATGCGCGGCAAGATCGGCGAGATGAAGCCCGGCACCTACCACAACGAGATCCAGATCGAGGGCATCGACGGGCCGCTGACGCTCGCTTGCCGGGTCGACGTCGGCGCCGACGAGGTCGCCATCGATCTCGCCGGCACCGGGCCGTCCGTGCGCCGCGGCATCAACGTGCCCTTCTGCTACGCCAACGCGATGGCGCTCTATTCCATCAAGTGCCTAACCATCCCTTCGATCCCGAACAATGAGGGCTCAGTCCGGCCGATCCGAGTGACGGCGCCCGAAGGCTGCATCCTGAACGCGGTGCCGCCCTCGCCGACCGGCGGCCGCCACATCATCGGCCACTTCGTCTCGCCGCTGATCTTCGGCGCGCTCGCCGAGGCGGCGCCCGACAAGGTGCAGGCCGACTGCGGCATGATCGACATCATGACCGTGCAGGGCCGCCATCTCGACGGCCGCGACATCACGACGCTCTACTTCGCCTCCGGCGGCTTCGGCTCGCTTCTGGGGCATGACGGGCCAGAGGCGACGCCCGGGCCCTCGAACATGGCGGTGGTGCCGGTCGAGGTCTGGGAGACGCTCACCAGCATGACCGTCAGGCACAAGTCGTTCTTGGCGGATTCGGGTGGGCCGGGCGCGGCGCGCGGCGGCGTCGGCCAGGAAGTCGTGCTCAGGAACGACAGCGGCCATCCGATGAGCGTTTTCTGCATGGCCAACCGGACCGAGTTCCCGGCGCTGGGCTATCAGGGCGGGCGGCCCGGCGCCAAGCGCGAGACACGGGTCAACGGCGAGACCGTGCACCCCAAGGGCCATTACCGTCTGGCGCCCGGCGGTGAGGTCGCCCTGTTGCAAGCCGGCGGCGGCGGCTATGGCGATCCGGTGGCCCGACCGCCGGACCTCGTCCGGCGGGACCTGGAAAGCGGCTTGGTGACGCCCGAGGGCGCCAGGCGCGACTACGGCGTCGACCCGGAGACCATCTTGGAGGGCAAGGCATGAGCGACAAGGCAGACTTCGACGCGGTGAGCCTCGGCATCATGTGGGACCGGCTGGTCTCGATCACCGACGAGATCCTTTCCGCCCTGGTGCGGAGCTCGTTCTCCACCATCGTCCGCGAGAGCTACGACCTTTCGGTCATTCTCTTGGACGCTGAGGGCAATTCGCTGGCCCAGGGCAGCTACAGCGTGCCCTCCTTCACCGGCACGGCGGCGGCGACGCTGAGGCACATGCTGGCCAAGTTCCCGCCCGAGACGCTCAGCCCCGGCGACGTCATCGCCACCAACGATGCTTGGATGGGGACCGGGCATCTCTACGACGTCAACGTCGCGCGCCCGGTCTTCAAGGGCGATCGGATCGTCGGCTACACCATGTCGATCACGCACTTGCCCGATATCGGCGGCCCCGGCTTCGGCACCAGCGCCACCGAGATCTACCACGAGGGCATCCGTCTGCCGATCTCGAAGCTGGTCGAGGGCGGGCGGATCAACGAGCTTTTGATCGAGGTCATCCGCAACAACGTTCGCGTGCCCGAGCAGGTCTTCGGCGACCTGATGGCCAACATCACCTGCAACGAGGTCGGCGGCCGCCAGGTCTTGGAATTCCTCGACGAATACGGCCTGGCGGACTTGAAGGGGCTGTCGCGGGCGGTCCGCGGCCAGGCCGAGCAAGCGATCCGCGAGAAGATCCGGGCGATGCCCGACGGGGTCTACGAGAACGCGATCCAGTTGGAGGGCATCGACGATCCGCTGACGCTGGCTTGCCGGATCGAGGTCCGGGGCGACGACGTGGCGCTCGATTTCGACGGCACCAGCCCGGCGGTGGCGCGCGGCATCAACGTGCCGCTCTGCTATACGCGCGCCATGTCGCTCTATGCCGTCAAATGCCTCACGGTGCCGGAGATGCCGAACAACGAGGGCGCGACCGCGCCGATCAGCCTCACGGCACCCGAGGGCTCGATCCTGAACGCGCAGCCGCCCTCGCCCACGGGCGGGCGCCACATCATCGGCCACTTCGTCGTGCCGCTGGTGTTCGGCGCCTTGGCCGAGGTGGCGCCCCAGATGGTGCAGGCCGATTGCGGTCTGATGAACACCGTCACATTCCAGGGCGTGCATCAGAACGGCCGACCGCTCTCGACCCTCTACTTCGCCTCCGGCGGCTTTGGTGCCTTGGCGGGCCAGGACGGGGCCGAAACCAGGCCGGGGCCGTCGAACATGGGCGTGGTGCCGGTGGAGATGTGGGAGTCGCTCACCAGCACCACGATCTTGAAGAAGCATCTGCTGCCCGATTCGGGCGGCCCGGGGGCCAGCCGAGGCGGCCTCGGCCAGGAGGTCCACTTCCGCAACGATACCGGTACGGACATGACGCTCTTTTGCATGGCGGCCCGGACCGAGTTCCCGGCCCTTGGTCTCTTGGGCGGCGAGGCCGGCGGCAAGCGCCGTATCAGCCTGAATGACGAGGCGGTGCACCCCAAGGGCACGCATACGCTGCCGCCTGGCGGCCGTTTCACCATGCGCGAGGCCGGCGGCGGCGGTTTCGGCGCTCCGGCCGAGCGGCCGAGGGCGCTGGTGCAGACCGACCTGGAGCGAGGCCTCATCACGCCTGAAGGCGCGGCCCGCGACTACGGCCTCGGCAGCGCGGCGGCTGACTGAAGCGTTTGCCGGAGCATGACTTGGACGCCGCCCGAGACGGCCGAGGAGACGGCGAAGCGGCTCCTGATCCCCAAGCGCCTCTATATTCGGCACCTCTATCGGCGCGCGCTTCGACGCGGTGAGCCCGAGCTGCACCTGCTGCCCCATCTGGCGAGCCGGGCGCGCCTGTCCGTCGACGTCGGTGCCAACAAGGGCGTCTATGCCTACGGCCTGCTGCCCTACAGCAAGGCGGTGCATGCGTTCGAGCCGAACCCGAAGCTCTTTCGGATCTTGAAGTCCTGGGCCGAAGGACGGGTCGTTCTGCACGAAGCGGCGCTCAGCGATCGGACCGGGTCGGCCGAGCTGTTGGTCCCTTTGCGCCGGCGCGGTTATTCGAACCAGGGCGCATCGCTCAGCCGGGACAAGGTTACGGGTCCGCACGGCACCGTGGCCGTCGAGGCCTTCCGACTGGACGATCTCGGCCTCGAAGACGTCGGCTTCATGAAGATCGACGTCGAGGGCGCGCAGCTCCAAGTTCTGGCCGGTGCCGCCCGGACTATCCAACGCGATACCCCGAACCTGCTGATAGAGATCGAGGAACAGCACTCCGGGCAGCCACTTGAAGCGATGATCGACGAGGTCTGTGGCTACGGCTACGCCTGCTTCGCGCTTCAGAACGGCACCTTGAAGCCGTTTCGCCTGATCGATGTCGAGCGCTACTGCCGTGCCCCGGAGGACCGGGCGCACTACATCTTCAACTTCATCTTCCTGCCGCGTTAGCAGTCTGTCGGACTTGAGGTCCGTGATTGGTTGTCGCCCGATTGCCGGCGATTGTTCTGGCGGTCGGGCCGAGC
>JASLMY010000169.1 GCA_030746295.1 Alphaproteobacteria bacterium
CCTCCACTCTCTGGAAGAGTTCTAAAACCGGACAGATCACTTGTTACATAGACCGGTCATATCCTGTGTTACCGACAGGCATGGCTGCGATCGCTTGCCAAATGACGCCCCGCGACCCTATTATGTTGCAGTGCGCAATTTCACTATGCCGCACCTTCGAAGAGGATTTTCCGCCATGACCGAGATCGTAATCGCCAGTGCCGCCCGCACGCCCGTCGGCTCCTTCAACGGCGCCCTCGGCACCCTGCCCGCGCATGACCTGGGCGCGATTGCGATCGAAGAAGCGCTCAATCGCGCCGGCGTCGCGCCGGCCGAGGTCGCGGAAGTCATCATGGGCCAGATCCTGGCCGCCGGCGCCGGCCAGAACCCGGCCCGCCAGGCCTCGGTCAACGCCGGCGTGCCGGTCGAGGTGCCGGCCTGGGGCGTCAACCAGCTCTGCGGCTCGGGCTTGCGCTCGGTGGCGCTCGGCTTCCAGGCGCTCCAAAACGAGGGCGACGGCATCGTTGTCGCCGGCGGGCAGGAGAGCATGAGCCAGGCGCCCCACGTGATCCATCTCCGCGACGGGACCAAGATGGGCGACGCCTCGATGATCGACAGCATGATCCGCGACGGCCTCTGGGACGCCTTCAACGGCTATCACATGGGCAACACCGCCGAGAACGTCGCCGAGCGCTGGCAGATCACCCGCGAGGAGCAGGACGCCTTCGCCGCCGCCTCGCAAGCCAAGGCCTCGGCGGCGCAGAAGGCGGGCCGGTTCAGGGAAGAGATCGTGCCGGTGACGGTGAAGACGCGGCGCAGCGAGACCATCGTCGAGGACGACGAGTACATCCGCCACGACGCCACGCTGGAGGGTCTGGAAAAGCTCCGCCCGGCCTTCCAGAAAGACGGCACCGTCACCGCGGGCAACGCCTCGGGCATCAACGACGGGGCCGGCGCCGTGGTCCTGATGACGGCCGACGAGGCCCAGAAGCGCGGCATCGAGCCCTTGGCCCGCATCGTCTCTTGGGCCCAGGCCGGCGTCGACCCGGCGATCATGGGCTCAGGCCCCATTCCGGCCAGCCGCAAGGCGCTGGAGCGGGCCGGCTGGAGTGCGGAGGAGTTGGACCTGGTGGAGGCCAACGAGGCCTTCGCGGCCCAGGCCTGCGCCGTCAACAAGGACTTGGGCTGGGATGTGGACAAGGTCAACGTCAACGGCGGCGCCATCGCCATCGGCCACCCCATCGGCGCCTCCGGTACCCGGGTCCTGGCGACGCTCCTCTACGAGATGCAAAAACGCCAGGCGAAGAAGGGCTTGGCGACGCTCTGCATCGGCGGCGGCATGGGCATCGCCATGTGTGTCGAGCGGCCTTGAGCGCCAGCAGCGCGCTCGTGCCGGCGGAAACGCCGAGACGAGACGATCGGAGCGTCGGGCTCAGTCTTGAGTGAAGACCAAGTTGCCGCGCGAGCCTTCGTCCCGAACCTCGATCACGCGGTGGGCCCATTCCAGCTCGGTCCGCTCCGGCGTGCCGCCCACGTTCAGCTCGAACAACCCTTGATCGAGCGACTCGGGCGATTGCGACAGCAGTTGCGCAACTGCCGCAGCAGCTTCATGCGTCTCCAGCATCCGCGGCTGCCAACGGCCGAAGACCCGTTCGTTTTCGGAGTATTCCTCGGTCATGCTCGTCCTCACGAACGGCAGCAGCAGACTATAAGCACTCGCCATGTCCGCGGCGCGACCGAGGTTGACGCGTAGAACTTGCGGCAGCTGTAGCACGGCCCAATTGGCGATGACGTAGCCGGGAACGGCGACGCCGGGTTCCAGCGCCTGCTTGGACGAGATGTAGACGAGTTGGACCGGCGTGCCATGGTACACCGCCTCGGCTGCCCAAAGATGGGTCAGCGCCACGAAGCCGTCGATCTTCGTATTCAGGACGGCGCGGGATTCTTCCAGATTCTCGATATAGGCGCGCCGGACACGAGCGCGCCGTTCGCCACGCGACTCACCCTCCTGTTCGGGGAGCGCGCGTCCAAATCGATATCCCTGCTCGGTCAGGCCGGAGTTGCAGATCACGATATCCGGACTGCGCCCGCCCATCTGCTCGACGACGTAGGTGCGTGACGCCCAGAGATCGGCATTGTTGGTCACGTCCGCTTGCAGCGCGAAAGCGTTGACGCCGGCATCGCGCAACGCATCCACGAGGTCGAAGCCGTCGCGGTAGCTACGGTGAAAATGAACGCCGACGCTCGCCGCACCGTTGAGGCCCGCAGCAAGCGCGAACGCCTGTCCGAGTCCCTGGTCACGACCAGAGCCGGTAACGAGCACATGCTTGCCAACGAACGCCGTGGTATCCGCCCCGTAGCGGAATTGGTCGATATCGACAGTAAAAGCCATAACCCCTGCTCCTCGTCAGCCCTAGATGGGCAAGCATCTCACACCACGCGTGCACGTTCTTCACTCGAGCTCCAACTACAGACACGTAGTGGCGCCGCTAGCGCACTCAATGTAGGTCCGATGTATCGGACAGCGTGGCGCATTACCACAGTGGTTCGACGCCAGGCAATGCTGAAATGGTAATCCGGCGGCCGGTGGATGATCGACGGCCCCGACCATCAGGGCCTTGTGCTGCCGGGGCGGGAGCGGCGGATGCCGATCGAGAGCAGGATCACCGGCGCGATGCCGGCGACGACGATGGCCAGCGCCCAGAGGCCGGTCTCCTCGAAGCGTTCGTCGCTGGCGTACTCGTAGATCCGGGTCGCCAGCGTCGAGAAGTCGAACGGCCGCAGGATCAGCGTCGCCGGCAATTCCTTCATGACGTCGACGAAGACCAACAGGGCGGCCGTCAGCACGCCGCCGCGGATCAGCGGCAGGTGCACGCGGCGTAGGGTCTGGGCGGCGTCGTGGCCAAGGGTGCGCGCGGCGCCGTCCATGTCGATGGTGATCCGGCCCAGGCTGGCCTCGACGCTGCCGAACGACAACGCCAGGAAGCGAACCAGATAGGCGAAGACGACGGCGACGACGGTGCCGCTCAGCACCAGGCCGACGGTGAGGCCGAAGAGCGACTGGGTGACGGCGTTCAGGCCGTGGTCGGCCCAGGCGAAGGGCAGCAGTACGCCGACCGCGATTACCGACCCCGGGACCGCATAGCCGGTGCTGGCGAGCCGCACCGCCCCGGTCAAGAGCCGGCCACCCGAGAGCCGAAGCGCGTAGGCGAGGAAGGTCGCGACGGTGATCGCCAACAGGGCCGCGGCCGCGGCCAGCGCCAGCGTATTGGTGACGTCGGCCAGGAAGTCGTCGTGCTCGACGATGCCGAGCGTCAGCCAGGCCCAATCGGCCAGCACCAGTCCCGGCAGGACGAAGCCGAGGATGAGCGGCGAGAAGGTGGCGGCCAGGGCGCCGAAGGCGCGCCAGCCGGTCAGCCGATAGCCCGGCAAGACCCGGTAGCGCCGCGTCGTCTGATGGTAGTGACGGGCGCGGCGCGAGCTCCGCTCGAGCCCGATCAGGACCAGGACGAAGCCGAGTAGCAGGCAGGCGAGCTGGGCCGCCGCCGGGGCGTTGTGCATGCCGAGCCAGACGTCGTAGATGCCGGTGGTAAAGGTGTTGACGGCGAACTGCTGCACGGCGCCGAAGTCGTTCAGCACCTCCATCAGGGCCAAGGCGACACCGACCACGATCGCTGGCCGGGCCAGCGGCAGGGCGACGGTGAAGAAGCTTCGCCAGGGGCCGCGGCCGAGCGTCCGGCTGACCTCCAGCGCGCAGACCGACTGGTCCAGGAAAGCGGCTCGGGCCAGCAAGTAGACATAGGGATAGAGCACCAGGCTCATGCCGGCGATGGCGCCGGCAAGCGAGCGGATCTCCGGGAACCAGTAGTCGCGCGGGCTCTGCCAGCCGGCCAGCTCCCGGAGCGCGCTCTGCACGGGCCCGGCATACTCGAGCATCTCGATATAGACGATGGCGATGACGTAGGTTGGAAAGGCGAGCGGCAACAGCAGCGCCCATTCCAAGAGGCGCGAGCCCGGAAAGCGGCACATGGTAACGAGCCAGGCGGTGCCGACCCCGATCACCAGGCTGCCGAGGCCGATGCCTGCCATCAGGCCGAGGGTGTTGACGACATAGCCCCAGAGCACGGTGTCGACGAGATGGGCCCAGACGTCGCCGCTCGGCTGCAGGGCAACGAAGACGACGGCGAGCACCGGCAGCGCCACCAGAAGTGCGACCGCCAGGGCGCCGACTGTCCAGCCGTCGATGCCGCGCCCGAGCCGTCCCTGCCGGGCATCGGACAGCGTCGCCGTGCTCATGCCCCCGACCTCCGAGCCGAGCTGGCCGACGCACCCGGCCCCGGCGGTGCCCTACCGTCAGTCCGGACGACGACAGTCGTGAAGTCGCGGCACGGCCTCATTCGAAAGTTCCTATTGTGAAAATGATAATCATTCTCAAAACAGCCTTATCCAATATAGCCCCTCTCGTTGGGGCCGCAAACGGAACAGCCGTTGACGCATCGGCCCGGCGCCGCCGAAATCGCCGAATTCGGCCCCGGAACGGCGGTCCCGGAGCGGCGATCGAGGGGCCGCGACGATTGGTCGCGCGCGTTGCCAATCACGTATCGATACGGGCGCGATATTGGACACCGCAACAGTGGCGACCGATGCCGGATCCCCTTCCCCATGGAAGGCGGTGCCGCGTCGAAAACGTGGCCACGTTGCTGTGCCCGCCTATCCGTTGGAGAATAGGCGCGCGACCGGGGTGCCGAACTCGACGCAGGCGACGGGAATCGGCATCGTGTGCATACTGGCATATGCTTTGCGCGCGGGTGAATGCAGCGGCAAGTCGCGACCGATGGACGGGATGGGCCGAGCCGTGGATCAGCAACTCTGGGACTTCGTGACCGAGGTGGAGCGCGCCACCACCCAAAGCTGTCTGGAGGACGAGCTGCGGGCGGTGATGAATGCTTCCGGCTTCGAGCTCTTCACCTATCTCGAGATCCAGCCCAACGAGCACCGGCGTGATTCCTATCGGGTCACCACCTATCCGCAAGACTGGACCAGCCACTACACCGAGATGGCGTACCGCGACGTCGATCCCTCGGTCCTGCTGTCGAAGCGCGGCTTGGAGATCGTGGTCTGGCCGCCCGAGACTTTCACCGTTGTGCCGCAGCGGACCTTGGCCGAGTTCTACGACAAATCGAGACAGTTCGGCATCACCAGCGGGTTCACCGTTCCGGTGCACGGGCCGGGCGCCGTCGTCGCCATGCTGACGGCCGCCACCGACGCGCCGAAGTCCGAGATCGAGCACGGCCTGCTGCGCGACCAGGGCGCTTGGCGCATGATTGTGGCGAGCACCTTCGTCACCTCGATGCGGTTGCGCAAGCCGGAGGTCGAGGAGGTGCGGCTGTCGCCGCGCGAGGCCGAGTGCCTGCTTTGGACGGCGCGCGGCAAGACGGCGAACGAGATCGCGACAATCCTCTCGATCGCCGAGCGCACCGTGGTCCAACACCTGACCAACGCCTGCCGCAAGTTCGACGTCTACAGCAAGCATATGGCGGTGATCAAAGCCGTCATGTCGGGGTTGATCACGCCCTAACGTCTTTTCGACTTTCGTCGAGCCACCAGGACAGTCGCAAAATCGCCCTAGACCGGCGCTCTCGGGCACCTGAGCCACGCGCACACGGCACCAGTATCGCGCAACCGGCGCTCGCGCCGACATCGTAAACTCTTACGATATCGGCGCCTGACCACCTCAAGGATCATCCGCCTCCGAAACCGAGCAACGGAGGCGAGACATGATCGAGGCGATTTGTGGTGCGCAGTCGGCGCTTTACCCCGGCGAGATCGAAGCGATGCTGCGATTGCGCCACAGGGTCTTCGTCGATCGCCTGAATTGGGTCGCGGGCCGCGGCGACGGCCTCGAGCGCGACGACTACGATGCGCTCAATCCGATCTACCTGTTGGCGCGCGCCGACGATGGCCAGCTCCTCGGCACCTGGCGCCTGCTGCCGACGACCGGCCCCTATATGCTGCGCGACACCTTCCCCGAGCTGCTCGCCGGCACCGTCGCGCCGTCGCACACCGGCATCTGGGAGACCAGCCGCTTCGCGGTCGACGGCGGCCTGAATGGCGAGGCCGGCCTCGACGCCGTCAGCAAGGCGACGCGAGAGCTCTTCTGCGGCCTGGTCGAGCTCTGCCTCGACCTCGGCATCGCCGAGATCCTGACCATGTACGACATCCACATTCAGCGCTTGCTGCGCCGCGTCGGCTGCACGCCCAAGTGGCAGAGCGAGCGGCGGCGCATCGGCAACACGATCGCCGTCGCCGGCCGCTTCGACATCAACGAGACGGTCTTGGCGACCTTCCGAGAGCGCGCCGAGATCTCGGGCTCGGTGCTCCATTCCCATCTGCTCGAAGTCGACAGGAGGGCCGCCTAGATGGAGTTGCCGAGCATCGAGGCGCCGGGTGGCGCGAAGGCCTCCAGTGCCCAGTCGATCAAGTCCTGCCTCGACTACCTCTACCGGCAGGCGGTCGCGGAGAACTTCCTGATGACCGCCCACCTGATCGGTGCGGCGGCCGAGTCGCTCAGCATCAACGTCGCCGAGCCGACGCCGACCGAGGCGTCGAACGGCGAGTGCGAAAGAGACTAGGAGAGGACGATGACGGCTACCGACCTCGCGGCGACGACCTACGCCGCCCCCTCGCTCAGCGGCCCCAAGGGCTTGCCGCTGATCGGCAACCTGCGCGACATCCGCAAGGACCCACTCGGCTACTTCACCCGCGTCGCCCGCGACTACGGCGACGTGGTGCCGATCCGGCTTGGGCCCGAGCGGCTCTTGTTCATTAATCGGCCGGAATACGTGCGCCATGTTCTGCAGGTCAATTTCAAGGGCTACCGAAAGAGCGACTACTACCAGCGCGTGCGGCCGATCTTCGGTGACAGCATCCTGATGCAAGAGGGCGAGAGCTGGCTGCGACTGCGTCGGGTGGCGCAGCCGGCGTTCCAGGGCAAGCGCATCCGAGCGATGATGGCCGGCATCTCGGAGACCGCCGAGGAGGCCGTTGGGCGCTGGCAGGGCGCGGCCGGCCGGGGCGTGAGCTACGAGCTCAACCAGGAGATGATGCGCCTGGTTCTCGACGTCGTCTTCCGCGTCCTTCTGCAAGTCCGCCTGGGCGATCGCTTCGAGGAGGTGTTCCACAATCTCGGCATCGTGCTCCGTGAGGCGGAGCACCGGGTCTGGACCCTGACGACGCTGGGGCAATACCTACCGAGCCGACGCAACCGGGCGTTTCGGCAGGCACTGTCGCGGCTCGACGACGTCGTCTATGGCATCATCGAGGCGCGCCGGCAGGACGAAGCCGGGCACGAGGACCTGCTGTCGCTCTTCATGGCGGCCTTCGACGATCCCGCCTCGCCGGCGTCGAGCAACCGCCAGTTGCGCGATGAGATCCTGACCTTCCTGATCGGCGGTCACGAGACCACCGCTGCGGGCCTGGCCTGGACCTTCCATCTTCTCTCCGAGCATCCGGAGGTCGAGGCCCGGCTCTGGCAAGAGGTCGACGAGGTTCTGGGCGGCCGGCCGCCGGGCTTCGACGATCTGCCGCGGCTACCCTATACCCGGGCCGTCTTCGACGAGGCGGTTCGCCTCTATCCCCCGGTCTGGACCATTTCGCGGACGGCGCTCACCGACGACATGCTCGGCGACGTTCCGGTGCCCAAGGGCACGACGGTGATGCTGTCGCCGTTCGCGCTGCAGCGGAACCCCCGCCACTGGCCGGAGCCCGAGGCTTTCGATCCGCGCCGCTTTCTGCCTGAGAACGAGAAGCGCATCGAGCCCTTCGCCTACTTCCCCTTCGGCGGCGGCCCCAGGGCCTGCATCGGTGCCCGGCTGGCCACGGTCGAGGCGACGCTGATCCTGGCGCGGATCGCCCAAAGCTTCCGGATCCGGGTGCTGCCCGACCAAATCATCGAGCCGGAGCCGACGATCACGCTGAGGCCGCGATTTGGCATTCACGCCGAAATCGAGCCTCGAACCAAAGGAGCTGCCTGGTCCCAGGGCCGGGCCCATGCGGCCTAGGTCGGCGACGGCGATCATGAGTGTCCATCGCACGTCATCGAGCCCTGGCTCCGAGAGCGACATCGTTTCAAACGCGGAATGCGCCCGCGCGGGCGTAGTGTCGGCCCGCCTTGGTCTCACTCGGCACCCCGAGATCCGGCAAGGCTGGCGCGTTATTCCGTGGCCGCGTGCCGTGTATATTCCACGGACCGGCACCGCCACCGG
This sequence comes from Alphaproteobacteria bacterium, assembly GCA_030746295.1. The sequence goes on from JASLMY010000169.1 coordinate 8,244, forward strand.
TGAGGGCCGAGCACGGCTCTTGCCGGTGGCACTTCTTTTGCTCTACGCGCTTGTCGGCGGGGCCAGTTTCTCGATCGCCAAATTCGCCCTCGGTCACGGCGCGCCGGCCAGCGGCTATGCCTTCTGGCAAGCTGCCGGCTCGGGCCTGGTAATCCTCGCCGTCTGCCTTCTGAGGCGCGCCCGCTTCTGGCTGAGCTTCCAGGCCATGGGCTTCTATCTGATGACGGGCCTCGTCTGCCTGGCGCTTCCGAACGTCGTCATGTTTCTGGTCCTGCGACAGATCCCGGCTGGCATCATGGCGGTGACCGTGGCGCTGATGCCGCTGCTGACCTACGGTCTGACCTTGTCCGTGGGCATCGAATCGTTCGACCGTCGCCGCGTCGGCGGCATTGTCGCCGGGCTCGCAGGTGTCTTCCTGATCCTCTTGCCGAGGGCCGGTCTGCCGGCGCCCGAGATGGTGCCGTGGGTCGTCTTGGCAATTCTGACCCCGGCACTGTTCTCGCTCGGCAACGTCTTCGTCTCCAAGCGCCGGCCGCCCGAGGCCGACGTCCTCGGCCTGACCTTCGGCATGCTGCTGATGGCCGCCGCCGGCCTTCTCGTCTTTACGCTGGCGACCGGCGAGTTCTATTCGCCCAGCGCCTTGGGGCCGATCGAGGTCGCAATCCTGCTGCAAGTCGCCGTCTCCAGCACCGTGGAGGCGGTCGACCGACACCTTTCGGGACATTCGCTCAAGCTGGAGCTGCTCTGCGTCCGCCTGGCGGAGCGGCTCGGCTGCTCGGAGCCCGAGATCGCGACGCTGGAGATCGCCGCCAACCTGTCGCAGATCGGCAAGCTGTCGGTGCCGAGCCAGATCCTGACCAAGGCCGAGCGGCTGAGCGACGAGGAGCAGGCGATCATGCGCCGCCACATCGAGCACACGGACAACATCCTGAGCGAGCTCGATTTCGGCCTGCCGGTGCGCGACGTCGTCGTGCAGATGCACGAGCGGCTCGACGGCAGCGGCTATCCGCGTGGCCTCAGTGACGACCAGATCACCCTGCTCGGCCGGATCTTGGGCATCGCCGACGTCTTCGTCGCCCGCACCACGCCGCGCTCGTACCGCGACGCGATCTCGGAGGCCGAGGCGGCCGCGCTGCTGGAAGCCAACCCCGAGCGCTACGATGCGCACATCGTCGAGATCTTGATGAGCCTGGTCGGGGACGACGAGGGCGAGGTTTCGGCCGAGGCGTAGCGAGGCCCGCCCAGGTTCCGCGCCTCGGGGCCGGTCAGTCCTTCGAGACCGCGCTCCCGGCCTCGGCGGCGATGGCGGGTGCCGCCTGATCCATCTGCAGCAGCTCCGCCGGCGGCGCGATGGCCTCCGCCGCCAAGCTCTCCTCCTCGGCGGCGAAAAGCGCCGTCACTGGCGCGTCGCCCGGCGGCCGGGTCCAGTCGGCGCTGTCGAAGTCGCCGCAATGGGGGCAGAAGGCGGTCCACTCGGCCCCCCGCCAGCCGCAGGTGCGGCAGAGCCAAGCCGGGTCCGGTGGCGCCGCGGCGGCCCGCTCGAGCCAGCGCCTGGCAGCGAGGGGATCGCCATCGGCCCGTTCCGCCAGTCGGGCATAAAGCCGACAGACGCGGGGCCCGTCGCCCGCCTCCAACGCGGCGTCGAGCTGGCCGCGCGCGCCATCCCAGTCGCCGGCCTCGATGGCGTGGGCGGCGATCAGGAGCCGGCTTTCCAGGTCGTCGGCCACCGGCACCGCGACCGTCTTCAGGGCCTTCAACCGCGCCTCGGCGTCGGCCCCGATGTCGAGCTCGCTCGAAACCTGGGCCAGGGCCGGGTGCGGCCGCCGCCGCCAGGCCGCCTCGAACAGGCGCCGGGCGCGGCGGCGATCGCCGGCCGCGGCGGTCAGCCGGATCGCCAGCACCGCTGCTGGCACGAAGTCGGGGGCCCGGTCCTGCGCCTTGCGCGCCTTGTCGAGGGCACGGCGCGGCGCTCCCTCGGCCTCGGCAGCCAGGGCTTGGCCGTAGAGCGCCAGGGCGCGCCGGCGCTGGGCGGCGGCGCCGGCCAGACCACGGCGCTTGCCGGCCTGCTCGATCGTGGCCAAGGCGGCGTCCCAGTCGCCGTCGGACGCCTGCGCTTGGTAGAGCTCTTCGGCCGCCCAGACCGCATCGGGGCGGAGCCGGAAGGCGGCCTCGGCGAGCTGCCGCGCGCGTCCTCGCTCGCCGGCCCGCTTGGCCAGGACGAGAAGGCCGCGCACGCCCAGGAACTCGGTCTCGGGCAACGCCCGCAGGGCCTCGAAGTGGCGCCTGGCGGCAGCCTCGTCGCCTTCGAGCTGCGCCGCCTGGGCTTGCAGCAACAAGGTCAATGGCGCCTCTTCCAAAAGCGCCTCGGCCCGGCGCGCCAGCTTCTGCCCTTCACCCGCATCGCCGCCGGCGACTGCGACCAGGCCTTGCGTCAAGGCGGCATAGCCGCGTTGCTGGCGGCCTGCCTCGCGGCGCCGGCGCCAGGCGACGGGGCCGGCGGCAAGGCGGCGCCAGAGCCGGTAGAGGGCCAAGACCAGAACCAAAGCCAGGAACAGGACCCCGCCGGCAACCAAAGCCGAAGTCTCGATGCGGAGATCACCCCAGTCGAAGATCAGGTTGCCCGGATGGTCGGCCAGCCAGACGGCCGCCACCGCGACCGCCGAGAGGGCCAGAAAGAGGACCAGAGCCCGCAGCATCAGCCGGCGCCCAAGAGCTCGATGGCGCGGGCCTCGAGACGCCGGATGGCACGATCGGCGGCGATGCGCGCGGCCGCCGCCCGGCGCCAGTCGGCGGTCACCTCCGCCGCCGCGCCCTGCAATTCCGCCAGCGCCCGCTCGGCCGCCTGGAGATCGCCTTCGGCCAGGCTACGCTCGG